>CAYNGN010000178.1:0-6101 GCA_964396615.1 uncultured Thiothrix sp.
GAAACATTGGATATTTGTGATCGTGCTTATATTTTAAATGCAGGGACGATTCTAAAACAAGGTACGCCAGATGTGATTCTTAATGACAAACAGGTACGTGATGTTTATTTAGGGGAAAATTTTTCTGTATAAGAACTTAAAAATAGAAAAAATAACCAGAAAAAAAAGTGTTTTGTCTTATATCTGATGCCGCTGTTATTATAGGTATTTCGTGGTACTATCAGAGGCAAGTAGAATGGCTAATATCTCATTATGCCGAATTAATAATAAAAAAATAAAATGATAAAACAAGGACTTACCATAAAGACAGGGCAAGGATTGTCCATGTCAGTGCAACTGCAACAAGCAATACGCTTGCTGCAACTGTCATCACTTGAATTACAGCAAGAAATCCAAAAAAACCTTGAAACAAATCCTCTGCTTGAAACGATAGAAAATAATGATGTCCTGCAAGATGATCCTCTTACATCAGAAACTGAAAGAGCTGCTGATGGTAGTGATGACCGTATTCCTGAAGAGTTGCCAATGGATGCTAGTTGGGATGATATTTATGATGCCGAACCTTGGGAAGTAAAAAAGACAGCGACTGATGAAAACCTCAATTTTATTGAAACCCTTAATGCGGTACCAACAGGTTTAAAAGAACATCTTTTATGGCAAATTAATAATAGTTCGCTAAATTTACGTGAGACTTTAATTGCTGAAGTTCTTGTCGATGCAATCAATGAAAAAGGTTATCTAACGGAATCGTTAGAGCAGTTGCTTGCAACATTAAATCAACAAAAAATAGTAAATGTTACCTCTTTTATAATAGAAGAAGTTACTAATGTATTGCATTATATTCAACATCTTGATCCATTGGGGGTTGGTGCGAAAAACCTGCAAGAATGTCTTTTAATTCAACTAAATAAGGTCTATGTTGATCACCCATTAAAAGCAAAAATGCAAATTTTATTGGAGAAAAAACTAGATTTTTTATTAAAACGGGACTATAACGTAATTAAGAGGCAGCTCGATATAACGACGAGTCAATTAGCGTTATTGATGCAGCTTATTCGGACACTTCACCCTCATCCTGGTGAAGAATTTGAAGATATAAAGACCGAATATATAGCCCCTGATGTGTATATACACAAAATTGACAATGATCAATGGATTGTTTCATTAAGTGCCACTGCATCCCCAGAGTTGCAAATTAATCAGTACTATAAAAATATGATTCCACAAACCGCTAACAAACAAGATTCTCGCTACCTGAAACAACAACTTGGTCAGGCGAAGTGGTTTATAAAAGCATTACAAACACGTAATAATACAGTGCTTAGAGTGGCTGATAGCATTATCAAGCATCAAACTGCTTTTCTAAAATTTGGCTCTCAAGCAATGAGGCCGATGCAGCTAAAAGACATTGCCGAAGACATTGAGGTACATGATTCGACCGTTTCACGCGTCAGTCAAAAAAAATACATTCACACACCACATGGTATTTTTGAGTTTAAGTATTTTTTCTCTAGTCATGTAAGTACGCATACGGGAGGGGAATGTTCATCAACAGCAATACGCGCCATGATTCAAGCCCATATTAAAGAAGAAAACCCACAAAAGCCTTTAAGTGACAGTAAGTTGATGGCGTTGTTGGCTGAGCAAGGTATTGAAATAGCACGCCGTACCGTTGCTAAATATCGCGAAGCCTTAGCGATCCCATCATCTAGAGATAGAAAGTGCTTAGTATAAAATAAGCTAGAAAATATAAGAAATTGTATTAAGCAGTTGTGTAATGAGTGGTATAGGAATAGAATAAAAATTAAACATTGACATAAGTAAAATTGATTCATTTATTTTTTTATTTTATGGTTAATGAATCACAATAATAGTGTTTTTTTCAACAAAATGTATGGTAACGTTAGATTATACATTTTAAAAAAGTTTAAGTTTGTAGCCCTCAAGGCGCAATAGGACTACCGTATCAGCTTATCGCTGCTGCTCTGTAGTCAGCCCTCACAATAAAGCCCATTGTGGGAGGTTAATGTTATTCACACCCAAGTGAATATTAATTAATGAAAGACAGAAGGAGAATACCTATGCAATTAGAAGTCACTGGTCACCACCTCGATATCACTTCATCGCTTAATGCTCATATCAAAGAAAAATTGGAACGTCTTAAGCGACATTTTGACCAGGTACTGGATATACATGTCATTCTCAAGGTGAAAAAATTAACCCATACTGCTGAAGCAGTGATCCATGTTAGTGGTTCACGTGTATTTGCTGAAGCAACATCACATGATATGTATGCGGCAATTGACGCTTTAGTTAGTAAGCTTGATCGTCAACTTATTAAGCATAAGGAAAAATTAAAAAGTCATCACCGCCATGAAGGTAATCATCGTAATATCGCCTTTAATTAAAACCCGATAAAAATATTTTAAAATAAAAAACGCCAACAATATTTCTTGTTGGCGTTTTTTATTATTATTGCCTATAAAATAATAAGAAAAAACCAAAAAAAGACATTAAAAAGATAGGACTTAAACAAAAAACAGCAGATTAAATAATTTAATCCTTTTAATGAATAAAATAGAGTATATTTAGGCGTTAACCCTTTAAGCTAATTCAAGGATTGAGATGAACTTTGTTATTGTTAGTGGGCTTTCTGGTTCAGGAAAGACCATGGCGCTCAACACACTTGAAGATAATGGTTATTATTGTATTGATAACTTACCACTAAGTCTTCTACCAGCACTTTTTCAGTCGGGATCAATTATGATGCGCGAAAAAGTGGCTATTGGCGTTGATGTGCGCAGTCGGGAAATGGGTTTGAAGAAAATTCCTGATGATGTAAAAAAAATCCGTGAACAAGGTCATAACGTTACATTGCTCTATTTACATGCTGAAGAGCAAATTCTGCATAAGCGTTATAACGAAACTCGACGTAAACACCCTCAAATGAGCCTTACTCAAGCCCTACAACGTGAAACGGTGATGATGGCTCCTATTCGTATAGCCGCCGATTTCGAGATTGATACAACCTATACCAACATCTATCAGCTTTCAAGCTTTTTGCGTAGCCGAGTGTGCAATGATAACGATGGCAATCTATCATTAATGTTTCAATCCTTTGGCTTTAAACATGGTATCCCATCGTCTACAGATTTTATGTTTGATGTACGCTGCTTACCAAATCCGTATTGGATCAGTGAAATTCGCCAATACAATGGTACACATCCGAAAATAGCGAATTGGTTAGAAACCCATGAATCTGTGCTGGAAATGAAAAATGATCTCATTCATTTTACGCAAAAATGGATTCCAAGCTTTATTGAAAACCAACGGGCTTATTTAACCGTATCTATTGGTTGTACGGGTGGAAGACATCGTTCCGTTTATATAACAGAACAGTTAGCAGACTATTTTCGCCAACAATATGCAAGTGATGTAACTCTCTTTCATCGTGAAATTAAAGAATCTGAGAAGGAACGTGCAGGGATTTATAAAAAATAACACTTGCCGAGCAGTTAGCGAAGAAATTTAATAAGTGAATATCTATAGCATAATCTGCTATTCTCTCGCCCTTTATCTATAAAGCGTGTAGCTACCTCATGAAGCCTGTTCTTGCCCTTGTTGGTCGTCCTAATGTTGGTAAATCGACCTTATTTAACTGCCTGACCAAAACACGGGATGCGCTTGTCGCTAATTTTCCTGGTCTTACGCGTGACCGAAATTATGGTACAGCCACACATCAAGAGCGTGATTACTTGCTTATTGATACGGGGGGATTACGCGGTGAGGGTGAAAAAGAAGGTATTGATGAATACATGGCAAGTCAAACATGGGCAGCCATTGAAGAAGCTGATGCTGTCATTTTACTGGTTGATGGTCGTGAAGGGTTGAATGTTTCTGATCAATATATTACCGAAAACCTACGTCGTAAGGGCAAGCCCATTTATCTTGCGGTTAATAAAATCGACGGGCTTGATAAAGATCAGGCAGTGGTTGATTTTTATCGCCTAGGATTTACTAATATATCCACCATTGCTGCCTCACAAAATCGGGGTGTTAGCCAAATGATGACCCATATTTTGCAAGACTTTCCTGAAGATGAAGCTGATACGCTAACTGTAGAAGAAGATGAAGCACAAGGCATTAAAATTGCCTTTATTGGTCGTCCTAACGTCGGCAAGTCAACCTTGGTTAATCGTATTTTAGGCGAAGAACGGGTGGTAGCGTATGATCAGCCTGGTACAACACGTGATAGTGTTTATGTCCCTTTTGAGCGAGATGGACAAAAATATACCTTAATCGACACCGCGGGCGTGCGTCGTCGTGGACGGGTAAAAGAAGTGATTGAAAAATTCAGTGTGATCAAAACACTGAAAGCGATCGACAGCGCTCATGTAGTGATTATGGTATTGGATGCCCATGAAAACATTGCTGAGCAAGACGCTCACTTACTCAGTATGGTGCTTGATGCAGGGCGTTCATTAGTGCTTGCGGTGAATAAATGGGATGGTTTAACTACCGAAGAGCGTGATGTTATACGTTATCAACTTGAACTAAAATTGTCTTTTCTTGATTTTGCCGAATTGCATTTTATTTCAGCGTTACATGGGAGCGGTGTCGGTAACTTATTTAAATCCGTCCAAGATGCTTACGCTTCTGCGATGCTCAAATTATCAACATCGCGCCTAACCCGCATCCTTGAAACAGCAGTGATCGCTCATCAACCGCCATTGATACATGGTAAGCGGATTAAATTACGCTATGCCCATCAAGGAGGAAGTAATCCCTTTGTGATTATTATTCATGGCAATCAGACTTCAGATATACCCATGGCGTATAAGCGTTACTTAATGAACTATTTGCGTAAAATTTTGAAGCTTAAAGGCACACAAGTCAAAGTAGAGTTTAAAACAGGTAGCAATCCCTTTGAAAATAAGAAAAAGCCAAAATCAACGCGTCACAGACGACATGGTTAATTATTGTTTTTTATCTTAGCCATCTTTGCGGTGATAAAGCAGAAAAAATGACTTCCCAAAGGTTTTTTGGCGGCTATTTAACTTTTACTTTAACCGTAATTTACTGACGTAAAATTACTTAAAGCGGCACAATGAAATCATCGAAATGGAAGTAAGCAACGAGCAAGCTTCTTCCTTCTGACCCGTTGAACAAACGTAAGAAGGACTCGATACGGCACTAATCAACAAAAATAAGATAAAAGGCCAAAGGATCAGGGGTATTGGGCAATAACTCTGATCCTTTTTTTATTATTCAATAACTTCAATCACACTACTTCGCTGACACTGGAATCTCTCGAATAATCACTTTGCCTCTAAAGTTTTTAGAGTGATAGCGAAACTGATAGGGAGTGGCAGGATCTAGAGGAAGGTATTGGTAAAAATTCTTTTGCAGTGTTGATAATGAGCCTTTAGGAACTTCCATTAAAATTTTGTTATCAGGGCTAATGACGGATGAGGGTGCTGATGAGTTGCGTTGAGCAGCAATAAGATTACAGGTATTAAGATCGAAAAGTCCATCGACATTATCTACGGGATGTACCAGTACACTTTCGTTGTTGATATCGATAATAGTTGTCCCCATTACGCAATAGATAGGCTTTTCTTGTTGGGTGAAATTCCAGATAAAACTATGATCATCATAGGCATGAGTAAACACCACACGACGATTGTCAGGTGTAAAACGAACGCTATAACCTGGCCAAGATTCGCGTAAGGTTGTGCTATGTAATAATGCGTTGGTTTTGCTATCCCAGATGGCAATATAGCCACGTTTTGAGGGACGCAAGCTGATGATTGTTGCTATTTTTGTGCGATCCTTATTGAATGCTAAGACAGGCTCAAAGCTATATTTGGTCTCATAAAAAGGTTGGAATTTACTTAAGTCCAAGGTGACGGTCTTGTTACTAGAAGGATCAGCTAAGTGTCGCCATTTCCATGTGGATGCTTGGATAAGATGGGCAGATTGTTTATCAAGTAATTGATAAAGAGTGCGTAGCGTATTTTTTTGGTCAGAATTTGTACTCTTTTTTCAGCGATTCAGAGCATCTGACAGGTCAAGAAAGATCAACTATTTAGAGAGTAACA
>CAYNGN010000179.1:0-6087 GCA_964396615.1 uncultured Thiothrix sp.
AAAAACCCTACCCCTTCAGTACTCCATTGAATCCCCAAAGGGGTCGTCGACCAAATCATAATAACGCAAACAAAAGCCAGTGGAACAGGCACAGCTATAACTCCTTATTAAAGGCATCCAACATAGTGATGCACTATGTGAATACGCCCAAACGAAAAAAGCCTCAAGGTGTTAAACCTGAGGCTTTTTGAAAAATTCTAAATGATAATTGAATGTTGAATGTTGTTATATCACATAATTTCAGGCACACAGGCAAAACGATGGTGCATCATTCGGCGCAGCCATTTTACAAGATTAAGAGGTGTGAAGTTGATAAACATGGCGGAGGATTTTGAACTTAAAAATAACATTATGCAAGCAATAACTCTCCTCGCCAGATAAGCAAACCAGTAGAACACAGCTTACTCCAGTTAATCATTACAAATTGCTAGAAGCTTGCGTATAATCGCCCCTCACTTACTTCAATCTTCATATTCAATTAATAAAAAGGAATGTTATATGAGACCTAGCGGCAGAACACTTGATCAAATGCGACCCGTTACCTTTACTCGTCATTACACCAAACATGCAGAAGGCTCCGTATTAGTTGAGTTTGGTGATACCAAAGTGCTTTGTACAGCCAGTATCAGTGACAAAGTTCCACCTTTTCTACGCAAAACAAACTCAGGTTGGGTCACCGCTGAATACGGCATGCTACCGCGTTCAACAGATTCTCGCATGGGGCGTGAGGCTGCACGTGGCAAACAAAGTGGCCGTACCGTAGAAATCCAACGTCTTATAGGACGCTCCTTACGTGCCTGTGTTGATATGAAAAAACTAGGCGAACGTCAAATCACGATTGATTGTGATGTTATTCAAGCCGATGGTGGTACACGTACTGCTTCTATCAGTGGCGGCTATGTTGCTTTACATGACGCAATTACGACATTACTTAAAGAAGAGAAAATAAAATCCAACCCACTACATGCGCAAATTGCTTCAGTATCCGTTGGAATTTATGAAGGCAACGCGGTACTTGACCTTGATTACCCTGAAGACTCCAATGCTGAAACCGATATGAATATTATTATGAATGAAGCTGGACAGTTTATTGAGGTACAAGGTACAGCAGAAGGTCAAGCTTTTAGCCGTGAAGAAATGGATCAAATGTTACAACTCGCTGACAAAGGCATAAAAGAAATAATTATTTTACAAAACAAGACTTTGAATACATGATCACACATTCTAAAGTCATACTTGCCAGCAGCAATCCTGGCAAGTTACGCGAATTTAATCGCCTGTTAGGTGATGCTTATATCAACGTTGTGCAACAGTCCGCTTACAATGTGCCTGATGCCATTGAAGATGGTCTAACCTTTGTTGAAAATGCAATTATTAAAGCTCGAAATGCTGCTCAACATACAGGCTTACCTGCGTTTGCTGATGACTCAGGTATTGAAGTTGATGCATTAAACGGGCAACCTGGTATCTACTCTGCACGCTATGCGGGTGAGCATGGTAATGATCAAGCCAATAACGATAAATTACTTGCTGCAATGAAAGACATACCTGAAGCGGAAAGAACGGCACGTTTTCGTTGTTGTATCGTTTATATGCGTCATGCAGAAGATCCATCTCCCATTATTGCGGATGCAAGCTGGGAAGGTCAGCTATTATTTGAGAAATCAGGTAAAAATGGTTTTGGTTATGATCCCTTATTCTATGTACCTAGCCACGCTTGTAGTTCAGCCGAACTTGACCCTGACACCAAAAATGCAATCAGCCATCGTGGTTTAGCCCTGCAAGAAATGTTGCATAAACTCATTAGCTCAAATTCATAGCAAAAAAATAGTGGGAAAAATGAAAATACTTAACACGCTCTGGTTAGGCTCAAGAGCCACTTTATTTTGGCTTGGCTTTGCCAGTAGTAACATGGTCTATGGACTTATCACCCCTATTTTATTCTTACTGCCCACTAAAGTAAGTTATAAAATCCTGATGACATGGGGCCCTATCAACGCATGGTGGTTAAAAGTAAGCTGTGGTGTTAAGTATCGTATTAAAAACCTTGAAAATCTTGATAAGAGCCAAACACACATAGTACTTGCCAATCATCAATCAACATGGGAAACAATGGCAATACCTGACATTATTCCACCTTTTGCTTGGGTACTTAAAAAAGAACTCTTTCGCATTCCTTTTTTTGGTTGGGCGCTAAAAATTGCTGATCCGATTGCTATTGATCGCGTAGCAGGTCGCCTATCCATACAACAAATAAGAGCACAAGGTAAAGCCAAACTAGACGCAGGGTTTTGGGTTTGTATCTTTCCTGAGGGTACACGCGTTATGCCAGGTGAGAAAGAACGTTACAAAAAAGGCGGCGCTATTTTGGCTGCTTATACGGGCTATCCTATCATTCCTATTGCCCATAACGCTGGAGAAAGCTGGCCACGGCATAGTTTTATCAAAAAACCAGGGACGATTACGGTGAGTATTGGCCCAGCAATAAAGACTAAAGGACGTAAGTCAATTGCAATCATTAAGGACGTTGAGCAGTGGATTGAAGCAGAAAAAAAGCAGTTACCCCCCATTTAACGTCGAAAAATTAATAATCAACAAGATACACCGGGGACTCACTCACAATGAGTTCTGTCATCTTTATTTCACGCCCATCACGTAAAATAACCGTCTTCCCTTGCGTATTCAGTACGGTAGGCTTTAATGCCCAATAAACATCAAGATGCTGCTGCTTGTTTTTAAAACACAACCGATACAGGTTTTTTTTCTGCTGCATCTCCACAAACTGCATATCCTGCAAACAGGTCAACATTGTTTTATAAGCATAGTAAGCAGGATACTTAACCAGCTTTTTTCCACGATGATCAATGAGACCATAGCCCGCAGCGATCAATTGATGCCAATAAACATGCTTCACCACGCCTGACGCAATAACCAATAAATAATAACGTACCAAGTAATTGGCATGATCCTCCAGACTCACACATTCGGTATCACTCGTTGGCGCATAAGGTTTTGTATCCTTAATAGGCCAGTTGGTTTCAGTGATCACAATATCACTACCGCTTTTGGGACTTAAACGCATCATCGCTTGTAAAAAATGCAATTTCCGTACAATCCCCAATCCATACTGCGTATTTTCAGGCGCACCCCGCCGATCCACATAAAGCAAACTACTAAATTCATCATAACGAAGAGTGGTCGCATGAAATAAAGTACGAATCGTAAAATAATACTCAAAATCAATCACTGATGAACCGAGCAAAATAAGCTCAGGGTATTTTTCTTTTTTTAATGTATAAGCCACTTTATAAACCTGTTTATACTCATCCATTGAGAAAACTGCCCATTTTTTGCGGTTAATCGCATTACCAATTTGGAAACGCTTCGTAATAGAACCAAATTGCTCAAAAATATGCGCTAACGACTGGCGTAATAACGTTAAATCTTCCACATGACGGCGGTCTTGGAGGATATTAATAAGAATATTTTTATTCGCGTATTGTTTAGCAAAAGTTACATACTCTTGTATATTTTCAATATCATGCAACGGCACACGAATCAGTAAATTCTTCACGCCAAGTTCCTCAACAAACTGTTGAGTTGCTTCCAGATGCTTATCAAGATTAATCCCTACACCAAAAAACTGTTGACCATTAAAAGGAGTTTTCTTAACTGGGAAAATAAGATAATAAACACAAACAATTGGAAAAATAACCAGATTCGTTGCCAGCATTTTGCAAAAATCCCAGATAACAGATCGGTAAATACGCTTTTTATAGGCTTTATCACGAATAATATCAGGTTGATCAGAATAAGAATCCCAGCGTAGTGGCATCTACATACACCTCGTTATACAAATTGAACGATTGTATACGAAACTGATAATATTCAGCATACTTCTTGTATTTAATAGGTTAGGATTTAGTTTTTTAGCAAAATAAGCCTTTATGTCATTGCAACAAAACTTAATTATTAAAACAACCTCCCTTGGGGATGTGGTACATATGTTACCTGCAATCACAGATGCAACAACCCAATATCCAGAATTACGCTTTGACTGGGTAGTAGAAAGAGGCTTTAGTGAAGTTCCAACATGGCATCCATACGTTAATAACGTTATACCTGTGGCTATTCGCCAATGGCGAAAATCACTTTTTGCTAAAAACACTCGACAAGAAATAACGGCTTTCAAAACGCAGTTACAAGAAAAAACCTATAATAATGTGATTGACTCACAAGGATTGCTAAAAAGCGCTTTATTAACCCGTTGGGCAAAGGGCAAGGTTTGGGGATACGATAAAAAAAGCATTCGCGAACCTATCGCTTCTTTTTTTTATGCCAATAAAGTCAGTGTACCGTTTACCTTACATGCGGTTACTCGTAACCGCTTAATAATGGCTAAGATACTGAAGTATTCCATTGATGATTTACCCTTAGATTATGGCATTGCTAAGCAGCAAAATTTTGACTTACCTACGGATACAACACTACCTGAACACTATATTGTTGCGCTGCATGGTACAAGCCGTGTTGATAAAGAATGGTCCATTGAAACATGGCATCAGTTTATTCCAAAAATGGAAGCGGCTGGATATAGCATTTTTCTACCATGGGGCAATACACGAGAATATGAACGCGCTAAAACACTGGCAACAGCACATAAAATGACACACGTATTACCAAAATGCTCACTAGGAGAATTAGCAGGATTACTACAACACGCCTCAGCCGTCATTGGTATGGATACAGGATTAATGCATATAGCTGCTGCATTGAATAAAAAAGGTATTGCCCTCTATCCTGTTACCCAACCTACGCTTACAGGTGTGCTATCTGGGGGGAAACAACAAACGATTGAGAGTATTGGTGGAAAGAAAGCACTTGATACTGATCAAGTAAGCCGAAAAATGCTTAGTCTATTGCGATAGTCTTAGTCAAAGGAAGCAAGCCTCCAAAAGATAGTCAACATATGCGGGGTTTCCCCAGAAAAGCTGATCAGAGAGCTTTTCGAGAGACTCTCGCCCCCTAACTCATTACAACTAGCCCAGACTAACATGACACATAAAAAACTAAAACTAGCCATTATTCGTGGTAGCTACCGTCCTGATGGAGGAGCTGAACGTATCGTTTCGCGTATACTAGAAGGACTACAAACATACGACACAATGACAGATATTAGTTTAATTACCAAAAAATGGTCATTAGATGTAACAAATACATTAAATATTATTCAATGCCCTACAAGAGGCTTATTGCGACATACAAAATTTCAGTATTTCAATGATGATATAACCGCTTTACTGAAACGATATGACTTTGATTTAGTACAATCACATGAGCGCATTCCTGGATGCCAAATTTATCGTGCAGGTGATGGTGTTCATAAACAATGGCTCGAACTACGTAAAAAAAATGCATCACGTATTAAAAAATTTCTATGGGATCATAGTTACTATCACAACACCGTTTTACGTGTTGAAAAAGAGATATTTTCTCACCCAAACTTAAAAAAAATCATTTGTAATGCTACTCAAATTAAACATGATATTCTAAAACATTATCCTAACACTCCAGAGAATAAATTAGCCGTTATTTATAATGGCATCAACTTAGAAACATTTCCTTTTGTTACTCCAGAAAAGCAACAACAAGCACGGCAAAGTTTAGCATTTGATAAAAATGATAAACTACTTTTATATGTTGGCTCTGGTTTCCAACGTAAAGGAGTAGCAATACTACTACGAGCCCTAGCCCTAACAAAAGATTGGAAGCTTATTATCGTAGGAAAAGATAAAGCACTACGATCCTACCAGCACCTATGCAATAAGCTTAACATTAAACATCGTGTTCTATTTACAGGAATGCAAACTAATGTTCAGCCCTACTATGCTGCTAGTGACTTACTCGTTCATCCTGCTTTGTATGATCCTGCACCTAATGTCGTATTAGAAGCAATGGCATCAGGAAGAGGAGTAATTCTCAGTAAGAATTGTGGTAACCATAATCTCATTGAAGAAGGGAAAAATGGTTTTGTTTGTGCTGTTGATGATATAGAGTCAATCGCCTCTTTACTTGAAAGTTGCAAGG
>CAYNGN010000180.1:0-3385 GCA_964396615.1 uncultured Thiothrix sp.
TCCTAATAATAACCAATTAAGCATTGAAGGATACCCTGCACCACTACGCGCTTGCCTCATCTGTCAAAAATAAAAAAACCATCTTCGCTAAAAAAAACAACTACTTTTGAGACCAATAAAAAAATGAAGGTAAAAAAAACCTTGAAAGAAACCTTGTGAGTATTATTTATTCAGTTTATAGTGATATTTAGGATTAGCGTAGCATATTGAACATACCCATAATGTATAAATTAAGTTCATAGACTACACATTGGGGATTCTATAGAGGTTGCTTTACCATAACAATCAACAACCCGTATTCGGCATTGTTGACTTGACTCTTTAGCCCCCTGATACACACTTTTTTAGTACTCTATTGACAAACAGGGCTGCCTTATCATCACTCAAGCAATACAACAACCTGCTGAATTATTTTTTTCACCATCAGCGACCTTGACGGCATTGAGCGACCTTCTACAACAAGCACAGTCTAAAGGCGTAAAAAGTGCCATTATTTTCTCATGTGCCAACAATCATTACCCACTAAAAGAGACCAACCAGTTACTACAAACCACCTCTGCTACTGTATGTGGCGCTGTTTTTCCGCAACTTATATTTGCTGGAAAAACATACGATCAAGGTGTCATTATCATTGGCTTACCACAAAGCATTGTCGTCAATACAATCGAACATATTTCAACAGACCTTGACAACTTGTCACTAACAGCTCCCCCCTATAAAAAACCAGACAACACGATGTTTTTACTTTTATTTGTTGATGGTATCTCTAAAGGTGCGGAGTATTGTATTGATCTTATTTATGAATACTTCGGCACATGCTGCAATATCATTGGTGCAGGTGCAGGCTGCCCCGAATTAACCACAACTCCTTGCATTTATAGCAATGAAGGGATCTTACAAGATAGCGCGCAAGTTGTGCAAATACCGAAAAAAATGAACAGTGCGATTCAACATGGATGGGATTATCTGGCAGGCTCTTTTTTGGTGACTTCCGCAACAAAAAATAGAATTCATGAACTAGATTATCAACCTGCTTACCAAGTTTATAAAGAAGCGTTGCAATCCTCTGCCAAGATTGATGTAGAAAAAAACAGCTTCGCAAAAACAGCATCATTATTTCCATTAGGAATGGAGGTACTAGATGATGGCATTATTGTGCGTGATCCAATCAATAGAAAAGACAATGACTTAATCTGCGTTGGTGATATTCCTGTTTTTTCCAATATTATTATTCTTAAACGGAATAAAAAATCACTCATTGAGGCAACTTATCATTCCGTTGAATTAGCAAAAGCAGGTATAAAGAAAAATACAAATGGTTTTTTGCTTTTATTTGATTGCTATAGTAGAAAAGCGGCTCTTGGAAAACACCATGAAACCACTATTGCTGCGATAGACAAAAGTGACGTGAATAACACACCTTACATTGGCGTACTCAGTATTGGCGAAATTATGTCATCAAAGGTTGGTTCATTGCACTTACATAGCAAAAGTACACTTGCTGCATTTATTTCTTAACGTGAAAATTTAAAAGTCTCTAGATTATGTTAAAAAACAACCAAGCTTTAACGCTTATCTCCATACAGCACACACTCACTATGAGCGTAGGTCTATCATTGGATATGGCCTCTATGACCAAACAATTTTCCCGAGCCGTTATAAAAAAACTAAATATACAAAGTGTCGATTTCATATTTTTCTCACCGCATACAAACACCATTACACTTGAAGCACATAATCGTCTTGAATATAACCTACCTCTTTGCCATACCTCTGTTCTGACAACAAACCCTACACTTTTTTCTCAGTTAACGACGTGGTTAGAGACATCGTTAACACACGCTAGTTGGACAGTACTCACCGTAAAAACAGCACACTACCATGTATTTTTTATGGAAGGCGTAGGTATTTTAATGCTTAAACGTACACATAAACCCTTAAGCCGTGCCATTATTTCTAGCTTACAAGACATCATTATGCGCTTGACCGTTGCTTGCCAAGCCTGCTTTCAACACACCACTCTTTTAGAGGAAATAAAACAGCGCACCCAAATACAAACCGAGTTAGAAGAAGAAAAATGCCGTATTCAAACCACATTACATTCCATTGGCGATGCGGTTATAACGATTGATAATCATGGTATCATCACCTATATGAATCCTGTTGCAACCACAATGACGGGAAAACAACCTGACAAAGCCTTGCATAAAAATATCTTTGATATTATGAAGCTAAGTTTGGAAAAGCCCTATGAAGATAAAAAACCACTCCATTCCATCACTGAACTGCAAACACTATTACACCATAATAATACAGCCTTTAATCTGCATAATCACAACCAAACAAAACGTGTCTTAAAACTAAACCTTGCCCCTATTCTACCCCACAAACCTGAACAATTAGGCTATGTAGTAACCCTTCATGACATTACTCACACCTATAATATTGAGCAAGAACTACGCTTCCAAGCGTGGCATGATCCCCTGACACAACTCGCCAATCGACGCAATCTTGAATCAAACTTAAAAAAAGCTATTTATACCGCTAAACACAAAGATTCAATCCATATTTTGCTTTATATAGACTTAGATCGCTTTAAAGTTGTCAATGATAGCTGTGGACACGCAGCAGGTGATGAACTATTAAAAGCTATTGTCTATGTAATGAAAAACCAAATCCGCCATCGTGATTTACTTGTTCGAGTGGGGGGTGATGAATTTGCCTTGCTCTTACATGACACAGATATAGCAGAAGCCCTCGTTGTTGCTGAACGTATACGTAGTAGCATTAGCGCCTATCGTTTTGAGAAAAAGAATAAAATATTCTCCATAGGCGCGAGTATTGGCGCTGTGGAAATAACGAATTATTCAACAAATACAGAAAATATTCTTGCCCATGCCGATATCGCCTGTTATACCGCTAAAGAAGCGGGCAGAAACCGTGTGCATGTCTATCGTGAAAGTGATAATGAAATTATTCAACATCGACAAAAAATTGAGTGGGCAGGCCGTATCGCTTCCGCTATTGAGCAAGACTCATTTGAACTTTACTGTCAGATGGTCAGCGATCTTAATAATCGAACAAAACCCTTACACCATTTTGAGATACTCTTACGTATGCGCGAAAATGGTAAAATCATACGCCCTGGCAACTTTCTCCCTGCTGCCGAAAGACATGGTATGATTCATGAAGTTGATAGCTGGGTCATTATGAATGTTCTTGATCTACTAGAAAAATACACCATACCAGAACATGAAAATGCCAAATATACCATGATCAATATCAATCTTTCTGGTGTTTCAATGGGCGATGCAGAAATACTCAACTATCTCGTACGACGACTTAAACCAGCTCCCAAACTCGCTAAATTGCTCTGTTTTGAAAT
>CAYNGN010000180.1:3404-6067 GCA_964396615.1 uncultured Thiothrix sp.
GCTATTAGTAGCGTAGAAAACTGCCAAACGTTTATGAACACACTGACCAATCTTGGTTGCCGCTTCGCATTAGATGACTTTGGTAATGGCTTTTCATCCTTTAGTCATCTAAAGAATTTACCCGTTCACTATCTCAAAATTGATGGCAGTTTTATCCAAAACATGGTGCATGATACCGTAGATAGAACCTTGGTAAACTCCATTTACCGCACTGCAGAAGAATTAAATATTGAAACAATTGCCGAATTTATTGAAAATAAAGAGACTTACCAACTTCTCAAAAAAATGGGCTTAAAACTAGGACAAGGTTATTTCTTTGATAAACCTCATCCCTTTAAACCAGCTCTACTGCGCGCCTTCCCTACCCGCCTTTCCTGTGTAGGCTAAACAGAAAGAGCAGGATTGCTTAGGCCGTTTGATAATAATAATTCTGTGGGTGATTAGCTTGCGCGAAGAAAAACCAACGCTCAGCAAGCAAGCCTACATACTGGGTTATTGCGGCAATAAGAAAAACCAGCATATATTGATCCATTAACAAGCCAATCACTAATAACGAAAAAGGCACTACAAACGTTAGCAACAAGAACATCCATTTCATCGTATTAAAAAAAGTAACTGACTGCCCATGAAAATATTCTCGGGTATTAAACGAACCACCCATTGCTCCTTGTGCAATCTGCTTAATCTTATCGTGACGAATACCAATAGCAGAAGCCATCGTCGTTTTAGGCTTAATACGAGAATTACGGATTAAAGCACTAATACGTGTTATTGCTCCAAACACGATAAAAACAATCGCCCACCCCGTATACAACCCCACCAAGCCAGAAGAAGAATAAGCAGCATAAGCAGCTGCTACCGTAAAGCCTGAAGCCAGACCCAACATAATAAAATTAATCACCGTTAGTGGTGTCGCCCATTCCTGTAAAAAACGAATACAGGCATAAATCATCCCTGTGCAAATAAAAAGAGCAAAGCTAAGTACAGCAGCGACTAAACCAACAAGCAAGGAAAGTGAAAGGGCTAATTTATCACTAAGATTAAACAGTACAAAATCAACTTCAAACCAATGAATAAAACCATAAACCAACACCGCAAAACCAAACAACGGCAAGACAATAACTTCACGGGATAACCATGAGGTACGCCACTGAGAAACCGTACGCCATGCACGCTCAGGCCGCCCTAAATGGAAAAAAGAAGCCACTAAACCTCCTGCCAAAAATAACAGGACAATCAGTGTTCCAAAGGCATAAAAAGAAGCGGGTTCTTTATCAGCAACAAGCTGTACCGCACTATAAGTTTGCGCGGTAATAAGTGCCAGAAACAAACCTTGGGCAATACCAATCAAAGTTGTTAAAAAAATCACCGAAAAGGCGGGGTGCATAATAAGTCCTTATAATTATTCATATATTAAACAGTTGATAATTCTAAACCCAACTCGTATCTTCTAACGTCACATCATCAGCAGAAGGCTTGGTAAAGTTTTCATCTTTAAGTGGATTATCAACCCGTTTCAAATCTTCAATTTCAATATTAATTTTTTGCTTCTTACGCGGTAAATAATGATTAGCAGGTCTTGTACCCCATTCAGGTTGCAGTTGATACCCACCTTCTTCACGAATTAAACGTGAAACTTCTGATTCAGGATCATGTACATCACCAAAAATACGCGCAGAAGTTGGACAAGCCAATACACAAGCAGGTTGACGACGATCTTCGCGCAAACTCGTATCATAAATTCGATCAACACAAAGTGTGCATTTTTTCATGACCTTCTCGCTTTCATCAATCTCACGCGCACCATACGGACATGCCCAAGAACAATATTTGCAACCCACGCATTTATCATAATCAACCAATACAATACCGTCTTCTTCACGCTTATAGCTCGCTCCTGTTGGACAAACAGGGACACAAGGGGGTTCTTCACAATGCAAGCACGATTTAGGAAAATGCACTGTTTAAGTATTCGGATACTCGCCAATCTCAAAACTTTGTACTCGATTAAAAAATGTCCCTGTTGGATCTTTACTATAAGGGTTAAAATCGGTCATTGGCCCCGCTTCACCTGAGGTATTCCATTCTTTACAAGAAGTCACACACGCACTACATCCTACACAAACGTTTAAATCAATAATTAAGGCAAGTTGTGTCATTGCTTCTCTCCCTTCGTTGATTTTTTGCCAACGGCTTTGAATATATTTCGAAACAAACCTTTACCGCTCTGATAAATCAGCTTAGTTGTTAACGGTTGCATCATGCCTGGCAAACGCTGCATGGTTTTAAACTGCGGAGAAGTCTCTGCTGGCTCATTCTCATCAGCCTTATAGACCTTAACTCGCACGTCATACCAACCTGCTTGCCCTGTCACAGGATCAGAATTTGATATCGTTGCTGCCCCTTTACCTGAGCGAAAAGGCAACTCTTCAGCAATAAGATGATTCAGCAAAAAGCCTTTATTTGATTCATTGGCTGACTTATCCAGCCCCCATGCACCTGATGCCTTACCAATCGCATTCCATGTCCATACCGTACTAGGCTCTACGGCTTCAGAAAAACGACACATGCAACGCACTTTGCCATGCATCGACTCGACCCATATCCAATCACCATCCTCAAAACCATTCGTATTTCCTACACTGGGATGCATATACAGATGA
>CAYNGN010000181.1:0-4304 GCA_964396615.1 uncultured Thiothrix sp.
GTCATACCTAGCTCTGCTTCCAAATCTGCCAGTACTGATTTTAAAGAACGAGGCGATTCTTTAAGGCTCTTTCGCTTCTGGCGTGATCAATAGAATCATTTTAAAACAAAGCATTACACAGAATATCATTTAATGTTATTCTGAAAAAATAACCATTATTTTAACTCTTTTAAGTGATTTAACAGTAGATATATTAAAAACCTTAGTAATAGCAACATTGTTGCCATATTTTTAATATTAAAAACCTGTCACAAATTGCTATATGAGTTTTGCTACTCATGCTGTAAAATAATTTATTATCAATAGGTTATATGATCACGCTAGATGGTGAAGAGCCGAATTTATTCGATCCTTTTTTACCACTATGCAATTAGTGATGGCGGGTAATGATAGCCAAGGTTTACGCTATGGCACAATAGAAACCCCTGATTACCATCCTAAAACCGATAATAAAGCCCAGCAATACCTGCCCCAACATCATTGCCAGCAAGCCACTAGTCCACTAGTCCACTGGACTGCGCCTTATTACGTCTATTAGACAAAAGCCGCTTTCTTGAATTGATTTATCACTTTATTGTCTTTGATAAGGGGACTAAAAAACTCTGTCGCCATCATCAATATTTTGGCGTTAAAGCCGCACAGGAGCGTATTCGGCAACGCAATGGCGGCATTATCTGGCATACCCAAGGCTCAGGTAAAAGCCTCAGCATGGTGTGGTTAGCCCAATGGATACGCGAAACCCAAGCCCATGCCAGAGTGCTGATTATTACCGACCGCACCGAATTGGATGAGCAAATCGAAGGGGTGTTTTTAGGCGTAGAGGAATCTATTTATCGCTGTAAAAGTGGGCATGATGTAGTCTCTACACTAAATCAAAACATTGAAACTTTATTGTGTGCTTTGGTACATAAATTTGGTGCAGGCGATGAAGGCAGTGATCAACAAACCGATGCCTTTTTAAACGCCTTAGAGAAAAGCATCCCCAACGATTTTAAGGCAAAGGGCAATATTTTTGTGTTTGTCGATGAGTGTCATCGTACCCAATCAGGCAAATTACATGCAGCGATGAGCAAACTATTGCCTCATGCGCTTTTCATCGGCTTTACGGGTACGCCGTTAATGAAAAAGGATAAAGCCAAAAGTATTGAAGTGTTTGGCTCATATATTCATACCTATAAATTTGATCAAGCGGTGAAAGATAAAATCATCCGTGATCTTTGTTATGAAGCACGGGATATTAGCCAGTATATTGGCAATAAAACCAAAATAGATCAGTGGTTTGATGCCAAAACCAACGCATTGTCCTCCATGCAGAAAGTGCGCCTTAAAAAGACATGGGCGAATATGCAGAATGTCTTATCCAGTGCGAGTCGTTTACAGGAAATAGTAAACGATATTGTCTTGGATATGATGATCAAACCCCGTTTATCAGAAGGCACGGGTAATGCGATGCTGGTCTGCTCCAGCGTGTACCAAGCCTGTACGCTTTATGAGATGTTTGAAAAAACAGAGCTGAAAAATAAATGCGCCATTATCACCAGTTACCAACCGACTAAAAGCAATATAAAAGAAGAAGATGCCCGTCAGGAGAAAACCGAAGCCTTGCATAAATATACGGTCTATCGTCGTATGTTGGCTGATTTCTTTGCACTAGATGAAGATCAAGCAGTTAAAAAAATAGGTGATTTTGAGAAAGCAGTCAAAGCACGCTTTATCCATTATCCTGCACAAATGAAGCTGCTGATTGTGGTCGATAAGCTGTTAACAGGCTTTGATGCCCCTTCAGCAAGCTATCTTTATATTGATAAAAAAATGCAAGATCATGCCTTATTCCAAGCGGTGTGTCGGGTGAATCGCTTAGACGATGAGAGTAAAAATTATGGCTATATCGTTGACTATAAAGACCTCTTTGGCAGCCTACAAAATGCCATGACAGACTACAACAGTGGGGCATTAGAGGGGTATGAACAGGCGGATATTGAAGGCTTGTTAAAAGATCGTCTTAAAGAAGGCAAAAAACGCCTTGAGGCAGCCAGAGAAACCATTAAAGCACATTGCGAGCCTGTATCACAGCCACGAGATATTGCTGATTACCTTGCTTATTTCGTTTCTAGCGATGGTCATCATAAACAGCAAAAACAAGACAATGAAAAGAATCGCTTTGCCTTGTATAAAATGAGCAATGCCTTACTCCGTGCGTATGTAGCCGTTAAGGGCGATTTGGCAGACCTTGGCTACTGAGCAAATTAAACACATTGCTGATGAAGTAAAGCACACTCTTGATGCCTCAGAAGCGGTCAAACTCAATAGCGCAGATTATGCCAGCGTTAAAAACTTAGCGCCAGAAATGCGCTTTTTATTTGATCAATATATTAAAGCGGATGACAGCGAGACATTAGCTGATTTTGATGAAAAAGGTATTGTGGAATTGTTAGTTGATAGCGGTATTACCGAGCTATCCGCACGTTTACCGAAATCTATTAGCAAAAATAATAAAGCGGTTGCTGAAACGATTGAGAATAATATCCGTCGTCTTATTATTGAGCAAAATGCAGTGAATCCAGAACATTATGACAAAATGTCCGAGTTGCTAGAGGCGTTAATCCAACAACGGAATCAAGCGGCTGATGATTATAAAACGCATTTGGATAAGCTCAAAGAACTGGCAGGGCAAGCACTTAATCGAGGTGAGCAATCGGCTTATCCTTCCGTTCTACTGACCCAAGGCATGAGAAACCTCTACGATAATTTGGCTAAAGATGAAGAATTAACCTTGAAAGTGCATCAGGCCATTATCAACAGCAAAAAAGTAGGCTGGATTGCCAATAGGATGAAAACAAAGCGCGTTCGTAATGCACTAAGGAAGGTGATCGGCAACGATTCTGTTAAACTAGATGCCCTCATTAGCCTCATCCAACAACAAGATGACTACCAATAATAGTAATTACCGCATTACCGTTAGCAATATCCCCATCAACATTACACAAAAAACCGTTAAGCATATGCAATTAGCAGTTTATCCGCCTCAAGGTGATGTGCGTGTGACAGCACCGTGTCACTATACAAAAAGTAATATCCGTTTAGCCGTGGTTTCACGCTTAGAGTGGATCAAACAACAACGTGCCTTGTTTATCACCCAAGCCCGCCAAACCCAGCGCGAAATGGTCTCAGGTGAAACCCATTACCTTTGGGGGCAAGCCTATGAGCTTAAAGTGACTTATCAGCAAGGCAAACACAGTATTCAGCGCAATGGACGTTATTTAGCACTTTCAATACGTCCAAATACCTCAGTAGAAAATCGTGAGCGCGTTCTAAGCCGTTATTATCGCCAACAACTCAAAGCCCGACTTCCTGCACTCTTAGACACATGGCAAACAAAACTCGGTGTACAAGCCCATGATTGGGGCATCAAGCGCATGAAAACCAAATGGGGAAGTTGCAATGTGACCGATCAACGTATTTGGCTTAATTTAGAGCTGGCTAAAAAGCCTCTTTCTTGTTTGGAATACGTGTTAGTACATGAATTAGTGCATCTTTTAGAAGCCTCTCATAATCACGGTTTTACTGCGTTAATGGATGAGTTCTTACCTGCATGGAGGCGTTTGCGTAAAACATTGAATGCTGAGTATTTGGCAGATGAGCAGTGGAAATAAGGACGCGTTGATAAGTCCATAATTTCAGCATGCGAATTCATCCCAAAGGAACAACATAATGAGCAGAAGCCGCTTTTTCACTTGATTGTCGTGACGCTGGAGCGTGAGGAACTAGGGTAAAAGGGTACAAAATTCAGTGAAAGGGGGACTTAATTCCGCGTAAAGAGAACTTGATGTTGCTAAGAAGGGACGTTGTTCGGCTAAAAAACATTAATATAATGTAAAAACAATAACTTACTCTTTCTTTTAACAAGGGACTTAATTCCGCACTGCTTTATCTAGTCCCCACGTTCCAACGTGGGAATTCATCCCAGACGCTCCAGCGTCGAGTCACGATTTATCTGCTAACAAGATTCTGCCGCGCGGAATAGATTACTCTTTGTCGTAGCTTCATTGTCCATTACTCATAGTAAGCTTAATAAGTGCATCATTGTTTGTCTGATTTGTTATTAACAAAACAGGTTGTTTATTTTTTACCATCTTTTTTTGATAGTTACGATTAATTGGCTACGAAGTAGAGACGTTTTTATTGTAAAGATACAAAAAAGCAACAACAAACAAAAGCTGTAGAGTAATGTTTTATTGATCATTTTTTGTTAAAGAGGTGTTAATTCTGCTAAAAGAGGTGCTAATTCTGTAAAAGGAGGTGTT
>CAYNGN010000181.1:4319-6065 GCA_964396615.1 uncultured Thiothrix sp.
AGAGGTGCTAATTCTGTGAAAGAGGTATTGCTTCTGATAAAGAATGTAGCAGAAATATATTGAGTGATTATTAGTCATTTTATAGCAAGATTAGAGACATTTAGTGATTTTTAACATTTTAATGAGAAAATAGTTACGTTATGTATCCTTAAAAAAGGGACTTCATCGGCAAAAATCAGGTTAGACTATCCACATTATTTTATTCATATTCCTAAAGGAGGTGTTAATTCTGATAAAGGAGGTGCTTTTTATAGACTACACATCTTTACTTGCAAGAAAATTATAACTATTATCCTTCTCTTATTTCAATGTGAAGGATTCACGACGATGCCAAAATTACAAGAGAAGAACTTGATTGCACAAGCTAATAACTTAATCGAAGCAGGATATAAGATTACTCGACTGGAATATCTTTTGTTGGTGGCAATGATTTCCTTGATTAACCCTAAAGACAAACATTTTTTGACATTCAAAACAACGGTTAATCATCTTATTGAAATTTTAGATATTCACCCAGCAGCAGCATTAAGAGAAATCGACAAGGTTACAACGCGATTGCTGAGTCGTGTGTTAAAAATTGAAACTGCTCAAGGCTGGCAAAAATTCCATTGGGTAAGTAGCGCGCTTCTTGAAAATAATGTTGTTTCCTTACGGTTTCATGATGATTTAAAACCTTATCTATTAGAATTGAAAAAAACAGGAAATTTCACTCAATGCAGGCTTGGCGATATTCTGTGGTTCAGAAGCGTCTATTCATCAAGGATTTATCATATTTTGAGAGAGCATTATTCTAAGAGGATTTATGAATTTGAATTTTCATTAGAGCGTTTTAGAGAGATCATGTTAGGGGAGCAATCTACGCGTTATCCTTTGTATAAAAACTTCAGGAAATATGTATTAGATGTTGCAAAAAAAGAATTTAGCCAGAAAGACCCTAAAACAGGTTGTTTTAAATCAGACCTAAATTTTAGTATCCAAACCCGTCGCACAGGCCGCAAAATCTCCCATCTAATCTTTACCATCAAAACCCAACCAACCAAGCCCCTCCAACAAACAAAAAGCAAAACATCATCGACGACAAACAACAGCAACATCCCACCCATCATCCTCGCCTACGAAGCCATTGGCGTAATGCGCAAAACGGTACAGCCTTACCTTAAACAACGTGGTGAACAAGCGCTTCAAAACACCCTGAATAAATTCAATGCTGACAAAGCCAAAGGAAAAATCACCAAAAGCGAACAAGGCTATCTTGCCTATCTGCTCAGGGTGAACGCAGGACAAGAAACACTTCAAGACCAAGAATGCGAGCAAAAAGAGAAAAATAAAGCACAACATAAAGAGAAAGAGGCACAAGAACAGGCATTAAAAGTAGCCTTTATTAAAGAAAAAGAAGCGGCACTTAAAGGCTTCTTTGATACGCTTGAAGAAGGCGAATTAGACTATATTATCCTCGATTTTGAGGCTTCAGCGTTATTTGAAAAATACATTAAATCATCGCTGATCCTGTATACGTTATATAACATGCCTGAGGGTGTGGGTATGAATGATCCTGACATCAAAAACGTTTTCCATGCCTTTGTCATTGATCGGCATTTGGATGCAACGTTAAATAATTTTGCAACGTGGAAAGAGAAAAAGGGGTAAAGTAAGTGGCTTGTAGGCATTGAGTACATCGAAAATTTATTCTGGTAGCAAGGTTCCGCCTCGTTACCCATCTCTTGGCGGCTCTGCCGCGTGTCATCG
>CAYNGN010000182.1:0-6060 GCA_964396615.1 uncultured Thiothrix sp.
TGCTGCACCATCCGAATTTGCGGGCGTATCCTCAATGACATTATTTAGCATAATAATAGAGAGATCAGTATCAATCGGATAAGTCACCGCTAACCATAAACCATTGGCTAAAGCGACTAGCGACGCTGGCAATCCTATACGATAAAGCAAATCTGCCATACGCACTGCATCTTCCCATTGTTCATTTTCAATATAAAGTAAAAAAGCTTCTTTTGCTAAACCCCACGATGCTTCTGGCATCCCTGCTTCTGCTATATCAAGCATAATTTCTGCTATTTCGGCTTGAAGTTTGGCACGTTCAAGTGGTGGCGTTGCAAGCGTAATTTTGCCCAACTCATTTTGCTTAGCCGCTAGTTCTTTAACAAGAAATTCACGGCTATCTTCGGCAGCAGTGAACTCAAGCCCTGAATCGTTAGCATTTGATGGTTCAGTCATAGAAATTTCCAGTATTATTAATTATTAAAATATTCGGGAACACTATGTAGGGTGCATTTTATGCACCCTACGGTTTTACAAAATGTTACCTCGTTTCTTATCACTAAGAGAGATTATTGATTATGCAGACACAACATAAGCAACAATGGATTATCGGCTGCGGCAACATTGGTCAGCGTGTTGCGCGTTTATACCAGAAGCAAGGCATTCAAACCAGAGCAACTGTACAAAGTAAGGAATCTCTTGCCCTCTGTCAACAACAGGGCATAGATGCGATTCTGCTTAATCTCGATGACAGTAAAATCGCTGCAACAACATTAAGTACACAAGACTTTAATCACGCTGAAATATTCTATTTTATTCCCCCCCCCGCTACAGGCTCGATTGATGGCCGTCTGAAAGGCTTCCTTGAAAATCTAGCTAAGCACAATACACGCAAGCAACCCAAACGCATCGTCTTAATCAGTACCACAGGTGTTTATGGCGATTGTAATGGCGCATGGATTGATGAAACACAGCCAACAAACCCCACGGTAGACCGCGCAAAACGTCGCCTAGATGCGGAGCAATGCCTTAGCCAATGGTGTCAGCAACAACAGGTCGAATGGGTTATTCTACGTGTTCCTGGCATCTATGCGCTTGATCGTTTGCCTATTGCTCGCCTTCAACAAAACCTGCCTGTGCTTGCCACTACAGAAGCACCGTTTACCAATCGTATTCATGCAGATGACCTTGCAATGGTTTGCAAAGCGGCTATGCACGATTCTGCTTCGGGTGAAATCTACAATGCTTGTGATACTCAACCGTCCACCATGACTGACTATTTTAATGCTGTCGCTGACTATGCAGAGCTTCCTCGCCCTCCACAAGTCAGTCGAGAAAAAGCCAATGAAGTGATGAGCGCAGGAATGCTCAGTTACCTCAAAGAATCACGAAAAATACACAACAAAAAACTCATCGAAACACTCGGCATAAAACTTCGCTACCCTACCCTTGCTGATGCCTTGAAAAAATAAATAGCAACCCCATACTTTGCTCATTCTATACAACAGCCTGTAATTAACAGCAAGGAAACAATACGCAATGAGCGAAGTAACCAACCAAGAAAATATGCAGTTTCAAACGGAAGTGGATCAGCTTCTAAAGTTAATGATTCATTCATTATATTCCAATAAAAAAATCTTCCTGCGGGAGCTTATTTCAAACAGTGCGGATGCTTGTGACAAGCTGCGTTTTGAAGCGGTATCTGATGACTCGCTGTATGAAAATGATGGTGATCTCTGCATTTATATTGAAGCTGATGAAGAAAAAAACACTATTACCATTCGTGATAATGGCATCGGTATGACCAAAGACGAAGTGATCAACAACATTGGTACAATTGCCAAATCAGGCACAAAAGCCTTTATGGAAAAGCTGACAGCTGAGCAAAGTAATGATGCCAATATGATTGGACAATTTGGTGTTGGCTTCTATTCTAGCTTTATGGTGGCAGACAAAGTTACCCTCACTTCACGTCGTGCAGGTGATGATGTTTCACGTGGAACCCTCTGGGAATCGGATGGAACATCAGGTTATACCCTTGGTGAAATAACAAAAGAACAGCGTGGCACCGAAATTGTTCTGCATCTAAAAGACGATGAAAAAGAGCTAGGTAACTCATACAGCCTGCGCAATATTGTTTCCAAGTATTCTGATCACATTGCTGTACCGATTAAAATGTACAAAAATGTTGATGAGAGCGAACCTGAAGAGGGCGAAGAAAAAGCGCCTGAAAAAGAAAAAGAATGGGAAACCGTCAATAAAGCAGATGCCTTATGGAAACGCCCTAAGTCAGAAGTGACTGATGAAGAGTACAATGAGTTCTATAAAAGCGTTGCCCAAGATTGGACAGACCCCTTACTTTGGACACACAATAAAGTAGAAGGCAATCAAGAATACACTTCCCTACTCTATGTTCCGTCTAAAGCCCCCTTTGATCTTTTTGAGCAAAAACAAACACACGGTATAAAATTGTATGTACAACGTGTTTTCATTATGGATGACACTGAGAACTTGATGCCACGTTACCTACGTTTTGTACGTGGCTTGATTGACTCAAACAGCCTGCCACTGAATGTTTCACGTGAAATATTACAAAGCAATCGCATGGTTGATTCGATGCGCAAAGCATCGGTAAAAAAGATCCTTGGCTTACTAAAAAAACTCGCTAACAAAGATGCTGACAAATACCAACTATTCTGGAAAGAATTTGGTAATGTGATGAAAGAAGGCCCTGGTGAAGACTTTGATAACAAAGAAGCCGTTGCTAAACTATTACGCTTCTCTTCAACCAGTACCAACAATGAAGCACAAACGGTCTCATTAGATGACTACGTGTTACGGATGCGCGAAAATCAGGATAAGATTTACTACATCACCGCTGATAGTTTCACTGCTGCAAAAAACAGCCCTCACCTTGAAGTATTCCACAAAAAAGATATCGAAGTCCTGTTACTCAGTGACCGTGTTGATGAATGGCTAATGAGTCACATGCATGAATTCGATGGAAAATCATTACAGTCAGTGGCTAAAGGTAAATTAGACCTTGGTAAATTTGATAGCGAAGAAGACAAGAAAGAACAGGAAGAAACCGCTAAGCAAGCAGAAGATGTTATCAAGCGTTTGAAAGAAGCATTAGGTGACAAAGTAGAAGATGTACGTGTTTCACATCGCTTGACCAACTCACCTTCTTGTATTGTCTTAAGCGAGCAAGATATGGCGCTTTATATGCAACAACTGATGAAACAAGCAGGTCAAGAAATGCCATCTAGCAAGCCTGTCTTAGAAATTAACCCCAACCATCCAATGATTCAACGCATTAGTGATGAAACGGATGAAACACAATTCAGTGATTGGAGTAGCATTATCTTTGATCAGGCTGTGTTAGCGGAAGGCGGACAACTTGAAGATCCCTCTGGCTTTGTCAATAAGCTCAATACCATGATGTTATCGCTCGCTAATAAATAATAACCGCAGCGAAAATACAACATAGCAACTATCGGCACCGTTCAAAATAAGGTAACACCTGTAAGTTAGAACCTTGTTCCCATGCTCCAGCGTGGGAACAAGAACGACCCCAGCTACTATCTAATGACTTCTTCCTTTTCTTCTCCACTTTTTTTCTGGCAAACTATCCGCTCGTCATCAATAGCAACGATGCCCCATGTGCGTGTCGGTCACATCACCCACAAAACCCAAGGCACAGGATGCAGCGTTATCCTCTTTGAAAACGATGTTGTTTGTGGTGTCGATTGTCGTGGCGGCGCACCCGCCTCACATGAAATTCAACTGCTTGACCCCAATAATCTCGTTAACCATATTCAAGCCATTGTCCTAACAGGGGGTAGCGCCATTGGCTTACGCTGTGTCGAAGGCGTTGTTCGTTATCTCTTAGAACAAAATCGAGGTTTCCCCACTCATGCAGGTGTTGTACCGATTGTCCCTGCTGCCGCTATTTTCGATCTCGCATCAGGAGAAACCAATATGATCCCTAGTGCTGATGATGGCTATACTGCTTGCCTCAATGCTGAACAGTCCCAATCCACAGATAAAGACACACACTCAGGCAATATAGGCGCAGGATCAGGCGCAGTGATTGGTAAACTCGCAGGCTACGATCATGCCATTCGCGGCGGAATGGGCAGTGTTTCATACACCTGTAACGATGGCTTACAAGTCGCCGTGCTTATTGTGGTCAATGCCTTAGGCGATATCTATAACCCGTGGGATGGTCAAATAGTCGCAGGCGCACGAACCCATGATAACCAGCCCTTAGAAACCAGCCGCCTCTTACGCGAAAAAGGCATGAGCGAGATTCGCTTTGGCAATACCACCCTTGCCGTCGTGACCACCAATGCCAAGCTGTCAAAAACAGAAGCCACCCAAGTGGCAAGAATGGCACAAGCGGGTATTTGCAAAACTATTTCCCCCAGCCACACGCCTTATGATGGCGACACAGTTTTTGCTGTTTCAACAGGCGAATTCCAAACCGATCTTATTCGCGTTGGCTCTATTGCCGCTGATCTTGTTGTCGCCGCCATTCTTGATAGCATTCTTGCTGCCGATGCCTCAGCAAGCATGCCCTCTGCCAGTAGTATCAACTGGCCTGCGGTTAGCGCCTTACGCGCATAATACAATGTCTACCACCCCTGCCCTGTTTCTGCATTCGTTTTCTCCCACTCATCTTTCGGATACCTTATTCACATCCGCTTTACAGGGCTTGTCACAACGTGCGCTCTTACTTGCGGGGACAAATGACATCGTTTGTTGCGATACAGCGCCTGATGCTGCTTACCTTAACTATCTGGCTGGTTTTGATATTGCACCACAACAGATTATTATTCCCGAAGAAAAAGCAGCCAGTAGCCTTGCAGAACGCTTGTTATTAGACCCTGCCCTTTTGCAAACACTGGCGAAAGAAAATAGATGCATTGAACCTTATATGGCAACCAGAATAGAATGGCAAGTTGCCGATAAACTAGGCTATGCGATTAATGGTACACGCCCCGATTACCTTGCCGACTTAAATCAAAAAACCTCACTCAATACCCTTCTTGCTGAAAGCAACCTACCCTATCTCCCCAGCATAACCTGTCAAAGTCATACCCTAGAAACAACCGCGCTACACGCCTACAAACGCTATGGCAAACTGGTCATTCGTGCATCCTTAGGCTTAGGCAGTAAAAATGTCTGGTTAGCACATAATGAAAAGGACATTAAACAGATTCACGCTGTCATTGTTGCTGCTGCTTATCCTGATGATCGGCGCTATGTGATCACACCTTTTATTGCCAATACACTCTCATTCAATGCACAGTTTTTATTACGCCCAACTGCTATCGACTTTCTCGGTATTTCACAACAACACATTGATACTCATTTGCACTATACGGGGAATATTAAACCTGCCTCCCCTATTCCCTTACAACAGCAAGTCTTTACGCAGATAAACCCATTAGCCGACTATTTACAACAACAGGGTTATCTTGGCTATCTGGGTATTGACCTCATTATTAGCGAAAAAGACGTATTTATTATTGAAATAAACCCCAGAATTAATACTTCAACCTTCACCCTAGTGGGAGTAAAACGTATTATGGGTTCATTAGAGAACACCTGTTTTGCCAGCGCCAGCCTCACTATTCCACAGCATTTAAACACATTTCATCGCTTTGAAGTCTGTTTGAAAAACTTATTATTAAGACCAAACAGTAAACAAGGCATTCTGCCTATTATGAGTCCAATCGCAAACAAAAGTATTGATATTGTTGCCATTGCACCAAGCCGTATTGAAATTCGTGCCTTGTTAAGGCGTGTTGAACAAATGATACTCATTTGATGAGAGTACTTTGTAGCTTTGTAGCTTTGTAGCCGTGATGCAGCTTGCAGAATCAAGGGGGAAACCGATTAATAGATGAATTACCGATATAATACCTTCATTCTGCAAACACCTTACCGGTTACTCCTCTTTTGCTTTCAAACAAAAACCTTCAACATCCACTGCATGTCGATGAGTAGAATGACTATTAATAATCGTGCGTTCACGACCAACAATACGAATATTATAACCACAAGATTCCATGC
>CAYNGN010000183.1:0-4384 GCA_964396615.1 uncultured Thiothrix sp.
TTTGTTGCGTCTTGGATTCTATGTTTTTTCGGGCTTTCGCCTCTGCTCTTTTTTGCGCCTTGGCTTCTGCTCTTCTTCTAGCTTTCGCCTCAGCTCTCTTTTGTGCTTTGGCTTCTACTCTTTTTCTAGCTTTTGCCTCAGCTTTTTTCTGAGCTTTCGCTTCTCTGCTTTTTCTAGCTTTCAGCTCAGCTCTTTTTCGGGCTTTAGCTTCTGCGTTTTTTCTGGTTTTGTCCTCTGCTTTCCTTCTGGCTTTTGCTTCCGCTCTTTTTCGTGCTTTAGTCTCTGCCTGTTTTTTTTCTTTCGCTAATGATGTTTTTATCGGTTTATTGAGCGCTGTTTTAGTATTAGACTGAGGAATCAATTTTGTTAATGAAGCTGCTGCAATCGGTATAACCGCTCCTGTGGCTGCTTCTTTCAGCTTATTTTCCACTGTTTCAATTTGCTGACGTTGCTGTTTTAATTCCTCTTTTTCTTTCTCTAAAGCCTTTTTAGGTTGTCCTACATCAGTGATTGGTGCTGCTGCGGGTATTTGTGTAATCAGCACAACAGCTATCTTATTACCCATTGGCTCAGGTTTCTTTGTCCAATGAAAGCTCACCATAAACAACGCTGCTATAAGAACATGCAGAAGCAAAGCAGTGATTAATGCCACTGGATGTTTTTTAAGCTCGTTCAGCATAATAATCTAGGTGTTTATGTTTAGTAAGGGAATTATCGTTACATTAATCATTACTGATCAGCATCAACTGCTTCAGCTGAGGTTAGCAAGCCGATATTCGTTGCTCCTGCTTGCTGTGCGGCAACCATTGCTTTCATAATATGGTTATAAGTCGCACTTTGATCACCACGAATATAAACAGGTACATTAGGTTTATTCGCTAATTTGTCTCTAATAAGCTGCTCAAGTTCCCCTTGCCCCGTTATTTGCTCATCGCCTATATAAAACTCTCCTAATGCATTCACACTAATTGACACTGGCTCAATGTTCGCATTTGCGCCAAGGTTTTCAGCATCTGCTTCAGGCATGGAAATCTCCACCCCTGTCTGCATCATTGGTGCAGTCACCATAAAAATAACTAATAAGACTAGCATAACATCAATATAGGGAACAACATTCATCGTTGCCATTTGCCTTCTGCGTCGTCTCATGAGAGTGGTTTTCTTACTTGTGATTGCACATGACGATCAAGCAAAGCAACAAATTCTTCACGAAAGGTCTCATGGATAATGGCTAAACGCTCAACAGAATCAATAAATTTATTGTAGGCAATAACCGCAGGAATAGCAGCGAAAAGACCAATTGCCGTCGCAATTAATGCTTCAGCGATACCTGGCGCAACAACAGCAAGTGTTGCTTGTTTCATTTGTCCAATGGCTAAAAACGAGTTCATAATTCCCCACACGGTACCAAACAAACCAATATAAGGGCTTGTTGAGCCCACCGTTGCTAAAAAAGATAGATGATGTTCTAACTGATCTAGCTCACGTGCCTCAGCAATACGCATCGCACGATGGGAAGCTTCAACCACGGGTTCTTTTGCAAGCAACCCTGTCCCTATGTCTTTATGGTTAAAACGTTTAAATTCTTGGTAACCATTATAAAAAACCAGCTCTAAACCTGTATGTGGGCGTTTATTTTTCATGTCATCAAATAAGCGCTGTAGTGATACACCACTCCAAAACTGTTTTTCAAAAACTCTTGCCCCAGAGCGCGCTTTATTCAATTGACTGTTTTTAATGAATATTAATGCCCACGAAACAATAGAAGCCAAAAGCAAAATCGCAATAACGATTTGTACTAATAAACTTGCTTCCGTAATGAGCTTTATAATAGATAGATTAGCCTGCACTGTTGATTACCTTTAAAATAGAAGCGGGTAGGTGATTATAGATACTATCTACCCATTATTGCCTTCACCCCTAGCAATAATACAAGCATAGCCCTGTAAAAGTAAGAAAAATAGATTGTTACATCATTTTAGAATTATTTTCCATGCTTCTTTAGCGGTTGTAAGCCAAAATGCTGCCACGCTCTACGACTGGCAAGCCGTCCTCTTGGTGTACGCTCAATAAAGCCATGCATAATTAAGAAAGGCTCGATAACATCTTCTATGGTGCCACGCTCTTCACCAATAGCAGCAGCAAGATTATCTAAACCCACGGGCCCTCCATCGAATTTTTCAATAATCGCTAACAATAAACGGCGATCCATATGATCAAATCCTTGATCATCTATATTGAGCATATTTAATGCGCTGTCAGCAACTTCTACAGAAATATGCCCTGTTGATTTCACTTGTGCAAAATCACGCACACGACGTAGTAAACGATTCGCTATTCTTGGTGTACCACGGGAACGCTTCGCAATTTCAACCGCACCTTGATGATCAATAGATACATGAAGAATGCGTGCTGCACGCTCAATAATCTGCGTCAAATCAGCAGTATTATAGAACTCTAAGCGCTGCACAATCCCAAAGCGATCACGTAAAGGTGAGGTTAGTGAACCTGCACGGGTTGTTGCTCCAATAAGAGTGAAAGGGGGTATATATAATCGAATCGAACGGGCTGCAGTGCCTTCACCAATCATAATATCCAGCTGAAAATCTTCCATAGCAGGATAGAGAATCTCTTCAACAATGGGACTTAAGCGATGAATTTCATCAATAAATAACACATCATAAGGTTCTAAATTAGTCAATAATGCGGCAAGATCACCTGCTTTTTCTAAAACAGGCCCTGATGTCTGGCGCAAGTTAGCGCCCATTTCTTGGGCAATAATATGTGATAGCGTTGTTTTACCTAAACCTGGAGGGCCAAAGATAAGTACATGATCTAACGACTCGTCTCTTCCTTGTGCTGCTTGAATAAAAATCTCCATTTGCTCACGCACCACAGGCTGACCAATGTAATCAGCCAGTTTTTGCGGACGAATTTGTTTTTCTAGCTGCTGTTCTTCAGAGACTGTGCTTGCACTAATAAGACGATCGTCATCACTCATTGAAGACTCGCTTTCAGTGCTTGACGAATAATGTCTTCAACACTCAGTGAGGCATCAGCAACTGAGCTGACCATTTTACTCGCCTGTGTTGGTTTATAACCCAAGGCGAGTAAAGCCGTAACCGCCTCTTCTTCATGATTCACTGGTAAAGGCAACGTAGAAATATTACTATCACCCGTTGTTGTCTGTATAACATCCACAAGACGATCACGCATTTCAATAATCAATCGTTCGGCCGTTTTTTTACCAACCCCAGGAAGTTTCGTTAACCCCGTAATATCACCTCCATGAATACGTTGTGCAAACTCATTGACCGTCATGCCTGACACTATCGCCAACGCCATTTTCGGCCCAACACCATTCACTTTTAATAAAGTACGAAACAAGCTTCTTTCTGAAAGCGTACTAAAGGCATATAACGTTTGTGAATCTTCTCGCACCACAAAATGGGTGAATAAAACAGCTTGCTGATCAACCTCTGGTAAATCGGCAAAGGTGGTTACCGAAGCAAGCAACTCATACCCTACACCACTTACCTCTAACATCAATTCAGGGGCTTTTTTATAGACAATACTGCCACGTAGACGACCAATCATTTTCGACCTTTTTTATTCTGCTGCTGCTGCAATTGATAATTTATTTTTTTTTGAAAAGCACTCGTATGCGCATGACACAAGGCAATACCCAACGCATCAGCAGCATCTTCTTGTAGCTGACCGTGCAAATTAAGCAAGATTTTCGTCATATGCTCTACTTGTGATTTTTGTGCAGCACCTGTCCCCACTACCGCTTGTTTTACTTCTCGTGGTGCATATTCATGGATTTCTAAGTGACTCATCACACCTGCACAGATTGCGACACCACGTGCTTGTCCTAGCTTCAATGCAGTTGCTGCATTCTTGGAAACAAACACACGTTCTATTGACATAAGCGTTGGCGAATAAGCCTCAATCACCTCGATGATACCTTTATAGATATTCCCTAAGCGCTCAGGCATTGCTCCATTGCCTAGTTTTAAGCAGGTATGATAAAGATGACGACTTTTATGCCCATCGCTTTCAATCACCCCAATCCCTGTAAAGCGTGATCCTGGATCAACCCCCAAAATAATAGCCAATAATAATTACCCCTCAGCCATTGCGTTCATCACTGCATCAGGAATATCTGCATTGCTATACACTTCTTGCACATCATCCAGTTCTTCGAGAGCGTCAACTAAACGCAATAGTTTTGCTGCCTCAGTAGCATCAAGTGTTATCAAAAGATCAGCGCGTATGGTTACTTCTCCCTCATCGGTATTGAAGCCTGCTTTCGTTAATGCTGCATCAACCGTTACAAAATCAGCCTGTGTACATAACACTTCAAAAGAACCATCGTCTTCGG
>CAYNGN010000183.1:4394-6056 GCA_964396615.1 uncultured Thiothrix sp.
CAACCACATCATCAGCACCTGCTTCTAAAGCAACATCCATTAATGCTTCTTCATCAGTACTTTCGGGAAAAGGGAAAACCCCCAAGGTCTTAAACATATAAGCAACGGAACCATCTGTACCCAAATTCCCCCCCGCTTTAGAAAAAGCATGACGTACTTCAGAAACCGTACGATTACGATTATCGGTCATACAATCAACCATAATAGCAATGCCACTAGGGCCATAGCCCTCATAGAGAATTTCTTCAACATTAACCCCTTCTAGTTCACCTGCACCACGCTTTGCTGCACGTTCAATCGTATCTTTTGGCATATTGGTACTAAGCGCTTTATCAATAGCTAAACGCAAACGAGGATTATCATCAGGATTGGAAGTCGCACCTTCACGCGCAGCAACGGTTATTTCACGAATAACCTTTGTCCATGTTTTCGCTCTTTTTTTATCATTTGCTGCTTTTTTATGTCTAATATTCGCCCATTTACTATGACCAGCCATACTTCTCTTCTCTTTGCTATTACTAAATTAAGGCACGCATATTAGCATAATATAAGTGCTGCCAATAGATTAGGATAACTCACTTGCATTTTTTATGCCTATGCTACCTATGCTATAGTCTTTGCCATTTTATAGGGGAGCAACCAATGAAACCAACCATTAAGCTAATCGCCAAAGCATCCGTTTATTTTAGCACTCTTGTTGTATTCCTGAATCTATCTGCTTGTTCACAACAGCAAGTAGCCAGCGCCGCTATCGCAACTGTAAAACTACCTGTTAAAGCAGCAGGCGCTGTTGCAGGCGCAACGGGAGGAGTTATTGGCGGCGCAGTAGGTGGAGCCGTGGGCGGTGGCATTGGTAAGGCTATTGGGAAAGGCGTGGGCTCAGCTGCGGGGAGAGCAGCCGTCCCCAAACTATAAGGGCAACTGATAAACAAGCTTGACCTAAAACTAATCACCAACAAACGCTAGAAGTATCAGTAGCACTGCTATCTTCTGCAGCTTGTATACCTGTATGCGTTAACGTGAATTTTTTACAGCTACTATCATTGTCTTGTGGTGATGCTGTCTTTGGTACTGCTGTCACTGTATATGTCACACAAACCTCACCCGAAGCACAAGCTGATCCATCACTTTTATCGCCAGCAACGGTAATAGTATAGTCATCATCATCCCCTAAATTTGCCCCACTACTTGCTTGTAGTGTCGTTAAATTATAGGCATATTGCATATTAACGGAGAAGTAACGTTCTTGTGCTTGTGCAACCTCCATAACGGCAACTTTTGCACCTGTACGTTTACTTTTTTGCACAGAACTCATATAAGAAGGGTAAGCAATACTAGTAAGGATACCAATAATAGCAACCACTATCATCAGCTCAATAAGGGTAAAACCATCAGCATTTAAGCTGCTTTTTGGTAAGCATTTAGGAAATTGTCTCAACATCAAGGACACTCGTTTTATTGTTATTATGTGGGAGAAATTACTCTAGCCAAAAATAAAACAAACAACAAATAGCTCTGACTAACGTTACGAAAAAAGCCCAAAACTTGAAGTCATGGGCTTTGATTTTTTTACACAATGACATTCATCAACAATGAACATGAAAACTAAACTACCATTTTGGTTTCCCACTACCTGTCGCTACAACATCATTACGTTGATAG
>CAYNGN010000184.1:0-6045 GCA_964396615.1 uncultured Thiothrix sp.
CCCCCCCCCCCCCCCCCCCCCCCCCCCCCCCCCCCCCCCCCCCCCCGCCCCCGCGGCTAATGGTTCACCATCAACAATAGCAAAGGGCAATACACCTTGTTGATTAGCCTCTAGTGGGGTGCTTTCTGTGGATTCTGGCATAGCGTTTTAACTGTGATCATAAGTAATGAATATATCCATGCAGAGTGTAGCATGATGCTCAAATAATTATGTTCACAGTTACATATCCAGCCAGTCATGTGGATTATTTTTAAATTCAACAGAATCAGCAGAATATTTTATTGCATATAAGGAAATGATACCCAAATCATTCCGCTGTTATCATCTTCTCTTGGCGTTAATTTTAACACCCCTTGGTTCTGCTCAATCAGTTCACGCACGATAGCTAACCCTTCTTTAGCATAAAATGTCTCCAGATCGTTATGCCCTGAAAGCGTCATATACATATTGGCATAACGACCTGTTGCCCATGTTTTAACAAAAATCTTCTTATCGCCTAATTGTGCGGCTATAACCGCTTGACGAAAGAGTTTTAAGACCACTTGAAAAATATCAAGAGGACTCGCTTGGATAACAGGTATATCACTTAATTGCTTAGTAAATACAATCGACGACCCTGCTTCAAATGAAGCAACGTCAAGTGCTTTTTGTACAACGTCATTGAAGTCGAAATCAATCTGTTTATTATGATTTGTTTGTGGATCAATCAAGGTATTCAACACAGTGATATTATGCTGCAAATCGGTAATATCAGTCGTTAACGCTTTTAATTGATTGCCGTATTGCACGAGCGTTTGTTCTGTTTTTATTTCATCAAGAAAGGCAAGATGCTCACTGAAGGCAGGCATAATTGTTTGTAAGTGTTTAAACGTACCAATTGCTAATTGACCAGAAGCAGCACGCCGTTCAGTTTGCAGAATATTTTTATTCACTTCAGTGACTTGTTCTTCTACTTGTAATAATTGTTGGTGCGTGACTTCATTTTCAGCATCTGCTGCTATCACTTGACGATTACTGTTGCGTAAACGAAATAAGAACCATAACAGAACCGCTAATAGCATCACACCACCCGCGAGCATTATTTCTTCCAAGCGTTTGATGCGTTGCTTAACAATATTTTGGCTTTGCGTGTATTCATGAACAACTTTAGCAGATAACTCACCAATATCCGTTGCCATCGCTGTTTGCAACATCTTACTAACTTTTGGTTTATGTTTAATAATCAATCGTGAATGTGTTAAATAGTCTTGTATTTTTTCCCGTGTTATTTCGCTCTCGCTAGGCAATTGTAAGTCTAATTCAGTCAGCTTTTCTCGTATTTTTCTAGCATCAATAGCAAAAAATAAAAACTGATTGATGAGCAGATTGGAAGTAAGCACTACATTTTTTAATTCTTTGCTTTTTGTTGTGTTTTTTTCTGTCAGTACTTGTTGTAGGGTATCACTGACTATAGGCAAATAACGCACCGAATTACGCAAGATAGCCTGTTGTGATTTATAATGCTCAACAGCTTCATTCTTCGCTTTGAAGGAATGCTTATAAATTTGATACTGGTTAACCGTTTTTTCACCAACATTTTTTATGTCCAACATCCCCCCCATATCTAGAGTCCCTAAACCATCACGTATTTTTATCATATAAAAAGCAAGTTGATCAAAATCTTGCAAGGTATAACTACGGGTTTTTAAAATAGCCGTACTCCATTTTGCATCCAATTGTTGCAGGGTACTTAACGTTGCTATATTTTGTTCAAACCGATTATCCCGTGCTTGATGTATAAAATAATACGCCGCTAAAATAGCGCTTACCGCTGATAAACCTAGCAGCACACCGATCGTATTCGCAAGACTAAAACCTTTTTGTAAACGCATTATTTGACCTCCTGAGTTAATTCTGGATGCTCACCAACCAGTGTTTTAAGAAAATGTACAATTGCTTCCTTGTCTTCATCAGGAGCCTTACGCCCAAGTTGATGTTCAAACATGATATCGACCGCTTCTCGCAAGGTTTTTGCGTGTCCATCATGTAAATAGGGAGCTGTTAAGGCAACTAAGCGTAGTGAAGGGACTTTGAAGCTATGCATGTCTTCTTTATTAGCGGTGACATTAAAACGTCCTTTATCTGCCTTTTTAATATCCCCTCGCTTCTCAAAGTAAGAATCAACAACACCAAACACTTGATACATATTTCCTCCAACATTGGCACCTTGATGACAAGAAGCACACCCATAATGTTTAAAGAGGCGATAGCCTTCTTTTGCTTTCGTATCAATGGCATCTTCATCGCCTTTAAGGTAACGATCAAAAGGGGCATTCAGCGTTACCAGAGAGCGCTCAAACTCAGCAATCGCATCTTTAATCGTTTGGCGACTAATGACCTCTTTATTATTATAAACAGCACGAAATTCACTAGGATACGTTTTATCTTTATAGAGTTTTACAATGACTTCTGGCCATAGAGACCCCATTTCAACCGCATTTTGTATTGGCTCATCAATTTGTGCTTGCAGTGTTTCTGCACGACCGTCCCAAAATTGACGAAAGAGCAAACCGCTATTGTAAACAGTGGGCGAATTAACCTCACCTTGTTGACCATCAATACCCTTTGATACTGCTTTACTATCTGCTCCGCCTTTAGCAAGATCATGACAACTAGCACAAGATACGGAATCATCTTTTGATAAGCGTACATCATGAAACAGGCGTTTCCCCAGCTTTACTTTTTTTTCATCAAGATCTTGGGGAGCTTCAAGAGGCTTAAGCGGTTCGGTATCAGCATATGCTGTTGTCATCGAACATAAGAAAATCAAAAATACCAAAAAAACCGTCAAAAAATTTGACAAGAGTCGTTTATAAACATTGATATTTTTTTTTACGGTTATTTCAAAAGAGTAATACGACTTACATCGTACTATTAAACTTATCATCAATTTTATTCCATCCATAACATTTATTTTGGCGCAAAAGTATAGGATAAATTTATCACTAGACACAATTTTTCTGCTTTAAAAGGCATTCTTCATATTTTCAGCTGGCTTAGAAGTCACACTGAAACACAACGGATAAGTCAGCAGAATCTCAATAATCTTTAGGCAGGGCAATCACTTAGGACTTAGGGTTGCCCTGTATCAAGTAAACCGTTATGTTAGGACTATCTTAACGCTAGGACAGTCACAAAGATACTATCCTGCAAGGGAATATTAATTAAAATAAGCCGCAACAAAGAGGTGTCACCCTATGACACAGCACTTCGCAGAAAAAGTACTCACATGGTTTGATACACATGGACGAAAAAACCTACCTTGGCAACAAAATGTAACCGCTTACCGTGTCTGGATTTCTGAAATTATGTTGCAACAAACACAGGTTGTAACGGTTATTCCTTATTATCAACGTTTTATGGAAAGCTTTCCAGATGTCATCACGCTGGCTAATGCAGATGAGGATTTAGTCTTACAGCATTGGGCAGGGTTAGGTTATTACAGTCGCGCGCGTAACTTACATAAAGCAGCAAAACAACTACGTGATGAATTTTCAGCAATTGTGCCACGTGATTTAGAAAATCTTCAATCCTTAGCAGGTATTGGTCGCTCAACCGCAGGAGCTATTTTGAGCCTTGCTTATGAGCAACGACAAGCAATTCTGGATGGCAATGTAAAGCGTGTACTAACTCGCTATCATGCTATTGAAGGTTGGTCAGGTAAGAGTCATATCCTTAGGCAATTATGGCACATTGCTGAAAGTCATTTACCTAATGCACGTTATGCTAATTATACTCAAGCAATGATGGATCTTGGCGCAACAGTATGTACACGTAGCAAGCCAAAATGCTTAGGTTGCCCTATTCACGAGGATTGCACCGCATTTCAAGCAGGCAACCCAACGGCTTACCCCACACCTAAACCAAAAAAAAGGCTGCCTGAAAAAAAGGCGGTGTTTTTACTTTTAATGAATGCTGACCATGAAATTTTTATTATTAAACGTCCTCCATCGGGTATTTGGGGGGGCTTGTGGAGTCTGCCACAATTTGATACTTATCCACAAGCGCAACAATGGTACACACGTTATTTTTCTACTGACTTGCCAATTGCAATAGAAGAAAGTCACTTTAGCCATACTTTTAGTCATTTCCGCTTATACGCACAAACCCTTTTAATTACGCAATCTACCCCCATAAAAAGGGTAATGGAAGGAACACCGTCGCTCTGGTATAACAACCGCACGACATTTATCGGCGGATTTCCTGCTCCGATTAAAACATTATTAACGAGGATTTTTAAATGACACGCATGGTAAATTGCATCAAATTAAAAAAAGAAGCTGAAGGATTAGAGAGACTTACTTATCCTGGTGAACTGGGTAAGAAGATTTTTGACAATGTATCAAAGCCTGCATGGGCAGAGTGGGTAAAACATCAAACAATGTTACTCAATGAATATCGCTTAACGCCAGTAAACCCTAAAGACCGTAAATTCTTAGAAGAGGAAATGGAAAAGTTCTTCTTTGGTGAGGGTCCCTCTAAAGTTGATAATTTTGTGGCTAAATAATAATAAACGGTTGTCGTTTTCCACCTAAATAATTTCTTAGAGAGGCGAGTGTTACTTGTTATTTTTCAACCAATAGGTATTTGAGCATAGCGAGCTTTATTGAGTGAAGAACAACAAGTCAAGTCTATTTGACTTACTATAGTGTGCCTACTACTTCAACATCATAAATAGAAAATGATATAAATCATCTTTTTATCCTCTATCTCTATGGTGTATATAAGAAAATTCGCATACAATGAAAAGACTATTATTTAACCACACTAAGTTTAGGAATTATTCATCGTGGCAAATCATCAAGTTAAAACAGATCCTTTTGCAAAACTCGCCTTAATTGTTGGTTTGGTACTCATTGCACTAACCCTTTTTATTCTGCTCAATAGCCTCAACAACACCATAAAGAAAAATACGATTAAAGGTAAAATAAATACCGTAGCACTCGCTGATAATAAAGCCTTGCTAACAGGCATCAACCTTCAATCTATTGGAGAAGTTAGCTTATCTGATGGTTCAAGGGCCGCACTAAGTGCAACGCGGTCAGGTGAAGACGTTTATAACGCTGTTTGTGCTGCTTGTCATAATTCAGGAGCAGCAGGCGCCCCCAAAATAGATGATAAAGCAGCTTGGGAGCCTCGTGTTGCTAATGGCTTTGATACTTTATTGAATACTGCCATTAACGGTAAAGGCGCAATGCCTGCTCGTGGTGGACAGAATGTCCCCGATGATGAGCTAACAGCAGCGATTGCTTATATGACAGAAAAAGCAGGTTTTTCACTGGATATACCAAAAGCAGAAGCCCCTATTGCAACAAAAGAAAAAGCCGCTGATACCACAACTGAAATGAAAATAGAAGAAGCGCCTACTGCTCAAACAGAAGAGAAAGCCGCTGTTACCACAACTGAAATGAAAATAGAAGAAGTACCTACTGCTCAAACAGAAACTGTTGCAACAGCAAATAGCATTAGTAACATTGATGGCAAAGCGCTTTACAAGACGATATGCTTCGCATGTCATGATACTGGCGCAGCAAATGCACCAAAATTAACCGATAAAATCCTATGGCAGCCTCGTATTGCACTAGGCAAAGAAGCACTTTATAACACCGCCATTAACGGCAAAGGAACCATGCCTCCCAAAGGCGGCAATATGGCATTATCAGATGATGAGGTAAAAGCAATCGTCGACTATATGATATCTGTTGCCCAATAAATTGGGACTCTTTCGCTTCTAGCGTGGTCATTTAAACATTTAGCCTCACTTCATGAAGAACAAAAAAATATCCAGTATTAACAAATGATTGTTGATACTGGGTAATTGTATTTTTAGATTAATGCGCTGGAAAAGTAGGCATCTTATAAGGCTTAGGCAAAGCAACCGCCGCATTTGTTTGTACATTAACTAAATAAGCCGTTATACCAAGCCAGTTTGCGGCGCGTAATGGGGGGGATAAATACATCAAACAGGCAGTGAATTCAACGGCTGAATCGCTGCCAATGCCTCTT
>CAYNGN010000185.1:0-6039 GCA_964396615.1 uncultured Thiothrix sp.
ATATTGATTGCCATAAGTATGTATTTTGGTTTGGTTTCAATAGGGATGTATGGTATAAAGCGAGCGCGAAATTCGCAACACTATATATTATGGCATCGTTTTTGAGTTGGATTATAGTGACCCTATATATTCTACATCTATTTTATGTCGTAACTATCTCACACATACATCGTCACAGTTGGCAGGGTGCTCTTCAAGAATGTTTTATATTCTAGTAGTGAGTTGTCAATTGGGGTGTATGGAAGCATAACCCACGTTAATTTAAGGTAAATAAATGGCTAACGTAACAATGCGTCAAATGCTTGAAGCAGGCGTTCACTTTGGACACCAGTCGCGCTACTGGAATCCAAAAATGGCTCCCTATATTTTTGGTGAGCGTAATAAAATTCATATCATTAATCTAGAATCAACTTTACCGTTGTTCAATGATGCCATGAATGTTGTTGGTAAAATTGCGGCTAAGGGAGGAAAAATCCTCTTTGTTGGTACAAAGCGTTCGGCGCAAAATGTGATTAAAGAAGAAGCGGAGCGTTGCCACATGCCTTTTGTTAACCAGCGTTGGTTAGGCGGTATGTTGACTAATTTTCAGACAATAAAGAACTCTGTTATGCGTTTAAAAACGCTTGAAAAAATGATGGAAGATGGTTCTTTAGAACAGCGTAATAAGAAAGAAGCGTTAATGCTGATGCGCGAAAGAGAGAAACTAGACAGAAGTATTGGTGGCATTAAGGAAATGAAAAGAGTACCTGATGCACTGTTTGTTGTTGATGTGGGGTATGAAAATATTGCAGTAAAAGAAGCGGTGAAATTAGGTATTCCTGTGATTGGTGTGGTCGATAGTAATAACTCATTAGATGGCATAGATTATCCTATTCCTGGTAATGATGATGCGATACGTGCATTGCAGCTTTATGTTACTTTTGCGGCTGATTCTATTACCGAAGGGCATATAGCGGCGGCAAATACTTCTGCGGCGATGATGGCTGCAGAAAGTGAAGCACAGACTGAAGTTATTGAAGAACAAGCTGAAGTAGCTGAAGTAGCTGAAGTAGCTGTAAGTAATGAAGCAGCAGAAGCATCCAATCAAGCTCCACAACAATAGAAGTGTAAATGACAAGGGAAATGGTGGTCTACTTGGACATTATTTTTCTTGGCGTGTAGAGATAAAGCTAGTTTCCTTGTTTGCGATATTATGAATAGCAAGGAAGTGGAAGTAGACGATTTCTGTAATAATTTAATTAACTATTCTATTTTTTATGCTAATTATTAGACATAATGTACTGTAGAAAAATAGGAAGTATAAGGGAAACATGTCGATTAAGTTCGGCTGAATTGAATTGTTATAGCGTTATTTAAAAGGTATATATCATGGCAATTACTGCATCAATGGTGAAAGAGCTTCGGGAAAGAACTGGAGCTGGAATGATGGACTGTAAGAAAATGCTGGTTGAAACAGATGGCGATATGGAAGCAGCCATTGAGTTAATGCGTAAGAGTGGTGCAGCAAAAGCTGATAAAAAAGCAGGGCGTATTGCAGCAGAAGGTCGAATTGTTATTGAGATAAATGGTGGTGAAGGTGCTATCTTAGAAATCAATTCAGAAACTGACTTTGTTGCAAAAGACGATAATTTTTTGGCGTTTGCCAATGCGGTAATGGCAGGTGTTCTTGCTGATCAGCCTGCTGATATTCAAGCACTTGCGGCACTTCCTTTGGAAAATGGTGAAACCGTAGAAGAAATGCGTGCTAATCTGGTTGTGAAGATTGGTGAGAATATTCAAGTGCGTCGTTTTGAAGCAGTGAGTAATATAGGCGGTGTTTTAGCGTCTTATTCTCATGGTGAGCGTATTGGTGTTCTTATTTCTCTTACAGGAGGGACGGAGCAATTGGGTAAAGATATTGCTATGCATATTGCTGCAAGTAACCCATTGTATATTCAGGACGCTGATGTTGACGCAGAGGTGTTAGCTAAAGAGAAAGAAATTCTTATTGCACAAGCGGAAGGTAGTGGTAAGCCTATGGAAATCATTGAAAAAATGGTTGCTGGTCGTTTGCGTAAATACCTCGCAGAGATTACCTTGCTTGGACAGCCATTCGTTAAAAATCCTGATCAGACGGTGAGTCAGTTATTAGCAGATGCAGGTGCGGCAGTGAATTCTTTTATTCGCTACGAAGTGGGTGAAGGGATTGAGAAAAAACAAGAAGATTTTGCCGCAGAAGTTGCAGCCCAGATGAAAGGTAGTAATTAGCATGATTTAAATTTGCTTATATTTTGCATTAAAAAAAAGGGGGCTTTTGCCCCTTTTTTTGGGTTTTTTTATGCGGAATAAAAGAGGCTTTGTTGCTAAACAAGGTATACAATGACACTCCCTTCTTCATTAGTTAATACTAATAAACTAACACTACTATAGTTATTTATGACTTCTATGCATTTAAAATATAAAAGAATCCTGCTTAAATTAAGCGGTGAGGCGTTAATGGGTGCCAATAGCTTTGGCATTGATCCTGAGGTGATAAAAACCATTGCGACTGAGCTTGTACAATTACAGCAAGCAGGCTTGGAAATTGGCATTGTAATTGGTGGTGGTAATATCTTTCGGGGGAAAGGGTTGGCTAATGCAGGAATTGATCGTACCCGAGCGGATCAAATGGGCATGTTGGCAACCGTAATGAATTCGTTAGCAATGCAAGATGCTTGTATTAAGCAAGGAGCAGAGTGTCAGGTGCTTTCAGCTTTAAGTCTTGATCAAGCTTGTGAGATTTATTCTGCAAATCGAGCGCGAAACCATCTTGCAAAAGGACGTATTGTGATTATGGCAGCAGGTTCAGGTAATCCTTATTTCACCACAGATACAGCAGCAAGCTTAAGAGCTTTGGAAATTAATGCTGATTTGTTGCTGAAAGGCACAAAAGTTGATGGTGTTTACGACAAAGATCCCGCTAAATTTTCGGATGCTAAACGCTATGATAGCTTGTCATACCATAAGGCTATTGCAAAGGAATTAGGGGTGATGGATTTAACGGCATTGATTTTATGTCGTGATAATGCAATGCCAATGCAGATTTATAATTTATTTGAAGCAGGTAAGCTATCATCTATTGTGAGTGGTGATACTTCAGGAACAAAACTAGAGGTTTGAGATGATTGATGAAATAACGGAAGACACGGAAATAAGAATGAAAAAAAGTGTTGATTCATTGCAAAGTGCTTTCACTAAAATTCGTACAGGGCGTGCTCATCCCAGTTTGTTAGATCATATAACCGTTGATTACTATGGAAGTAATGTGCCTTTATCGCAAGTTTCTAATGTAACGGCTGAAGATGCACGTACACTCTGCATTACTCTGTGGGAGGCGGGTATGGTTAAGGCAGTAGAGAAAGCCATTATGACCTCTGATTTAGGGTTGAATCCTGCTACAGCAGGTACGGTTATACGTGTACCTATGCCTGCATTAACTGAAGAAAGGCGGCGTGATTTAGTACGTGTGGTGAAAGGGGAGGCTGAAGGAGCGCGTGTTGCTATCCGTAATATTCGCCGTGATGCAAACTCTGACTTTAAAATGTTACAAAAAGAAAAAGAAATCTCAGAAGATGAGGAGCGTAAGGCACAAGATGGTATTCAAAAACTAACCAATACATATGTTGCTGAAATAGAAGCTGTTTTACAGGTGAAAGAACAGGATCTAATGGAAGTTTAATGGGCGTTATAATGACCAAACTCCCTGTTATTTTATCTGATTGATGCTATCAATATATAACAACATCTAACAACTTAGATATAAAAGAAAAGGTAGGGGTATGGAAAATAAATCAATCAATATGCCACGTCATATTGCTATTGTTATGGATGGCAATGGTCGTTGGGCGAAGAAACGTTTTTTGCCTAGAACCTTTGGACATCAACGTGGTGTAGAGTCCGTGCGAAAAACGATACGAGCGTGTAATGATCTTGGTGTTGAGTATTTAACCTTGTTTGCGTTTAGTAGTGAGAACTGGAAAAGACCTAAAGATGAAGTGAATGCTTTAATGCGTTTATTTATGAAAGCTCTTGAAAATGAAGCCGCTTCACTGGCTAAAAATAATATCCAAATGAAGTTTATTGGTGATTTAAACGCGTTTCCTGTCGAATTGGTGGCTAAAATTCGTCAAGTTGAAGCTCTGACTGATCATGGTACCTCACTCAAAATTCGTATTGCGGCAAATTATGGCGGGAAATGGGATATTGTACAGGCAGCGATTAAGCTTTCGTCTGCTCTTCAGCAGGGGAAAATTGTCGCTAATAAGGTCTCAGAAGGTGATTTAGCATCTTACTTAGATACCGCTGATGTTCCTGATCCTGATTTATTTATTCGTACGGGGGGAGAGCAGCGCATCAGTAATTTTTTACTATGGCAAATTGCTTATGCAGAGTTGTACTTTACGGATACCCTTTGGCCTGATTTCGATAAAGCAGCCCTGATACAGGCGGTTGAGTCTTTCTCTCAGCGTTCCCGTCGTTTTGGTCAGACAAGTGAGCAAGTCTTCAGTGAAAGTGATGCTTAAGCAACGCATAATAACAGCTGTTATTCTATTGCCATTGGTTATTGCTGGTATCTTGCTATTAATAAGGCCTCTATTTTCTCTTTTTTCCTTTGTTATCATAATAGGAATTGGTGGCTGGGAGTGGGCTAGAATGGCTGGATATGAAAAAGTGCAATCCCGCTTACTCTTTATTCTCAGTCTATCAACGCTTGCGGGCATTGTGTATGGCTATAGCGATGTTTTTTTTCCTATTGTAATGTCTGTTGCCCTTATTTGGTGGGGGATTGCCTTGGTGTTAATGGTAAGTTACCAGCAAAAAACGGGCTTTTATCAAAAAAATGAATGGATATTTACGGTTGCTGCACACATTGTGCTTGTTTCTGCATGGTGGTTTTTAACAAAGCTGCATGCCTTTAATGTGCAGTGGATACTGTATTTGTTACTATTGATTGTTATTGCTGATACTGCGGCTTATTTTTCTGGAAAACGATTTGGAAAACGCAAGCTTGCTCCTGAATTAAGTCCAGGGAAAACCATTGAGGGGGTTATGGGAGCGGTTTTCGGCGTGTTGCTATGGTCAATTTTTGCGATTGCTTTTTTTAATGTTCCCAGTAATTATTGGCTTTATTTTGTCTTACTGTCGTTATTGACGGCACTGATATCATTAGGTGGTGATCTCTTTATCAGCATGATGAAGCGTGAAGCTGACTTGAAAGACAGCGGTTCGATTTTACCTGGGCATGGTGGTTTATTGGATCGTATTGATAGTTTATTGGCAGCATTGCCTTTATTTACCATTGGCTTGGTGTGGGCAGGTCTACAAGATTTATCAGGATAATGAAATGGCAGAAAAAGGTAAGAATAAGAAAAAGATTTCAATATTAGGTGCTACAGGGTCTATCGGTGTTAGTACTCTTGATGTTATCCGTTTACATTCTGATTTATATGAGGTTGTTGCCCTTAGCGCTCACACGAATGTTGAAAAAATGCAGTTGCAATGCCTTGAATTTATGCCAGCATATGCAGTCATGGTTGATGCTGATGCGGCGACTCGTCTTGAAATGTGTTTAAAAAACACGCCAGCAGAAACTACTCGTGTATTGGCAGGTGCTGGAGCGCTGGAATTTATTGCAAGTTTGCCAGAAGTTGACTATGTGATGGCAGCGATTGTGGGGGCAGCAGGTTTGTTATCTACACTCGCAGCTGCTAAAGCCAGAAAACGTGTTTTGTTAGCGAATAAAGAAGCATTGGTAATGTCTGGCAAGATTTTTATGGATGTGGTGCATGAGAATAATATTGAGCTATTACCCATAGATAGTGAACATAATGCTATTTTTCAATGTCTCCCTCAAATGGGGGGGAAGCACGGTGTTGAGCGTATTTTATTGACAGGATCAGGTGGTCCTTTTAGAACAAGGGCAATTGATACGCTAGATAAAGTAACGCCTGCGGAAGCCGTTGCTCATCCTAATTGGGATATGGGGCAAAAAATTTCTATCGATTCTGCAACAATGATGAA
>CAYNGN010000186.1:0-6021 GCA_964396615.1 uncultured Thiothrix sp.
ATTCCTAATATGATGATTATGACACCCGCGAATGAGGATGAGTGTCGCCAAATGCTTTATACCGCTTATCTTCAAGATGGTCCAGTAGCAGTACGTTATCCACGTGGCAAGGGGGTTGGGATATATCCTGATGAAGCAATGACCGCGATTGATATTGGCGTTTCGCTTACCTTGCGTGAAGGGAAAAAAATTGCTTTATTATTGTTTGGTTCTTTACAAAATACAGCTATTGAGGTGGCAGAAAAGCTAGATGCAACGTTGGTTAATATGCGTTTTGTCAAGCCAATGGATAATGCCATTATCGAACAACTAAGTCAGACACACGATCTTTTGGTGACGCTTGAAGATGGGGCAATTCAAGGTGGAGCGGGAAGTGCAGTCAATGAACAGGTCATGCAAGGTAACCTTGATAGTGTTGTGCTTAATTTAGGCATTCCTGATACGTATATTGCTCATGCAACACGAGAAGAGCAATTAGAAGATATTGGGCTTGATGTAGCAGGCATTATGCGGCAGATTGAACATTATGCTGATGGCAAATATTGCATGTAAGAGCAAGCTCCGTTACCATCAAGCCTTTTACAATGCTGTATGATGCTATGCCTGCTAACTATACCTTGAAAGTACTGACTGATTTTTCAGCAGCCCACACGCTTCGTGATTATCCTGGAGCCTGTAGTCGTCTACATGGTCATAACTGGAAAGTGGAAGCTGAAGTCGAAGCAACTTCACTTAATGCTATGGGAATGGTAATTGATTTTAAAGAGATCAAGCGTGCAATCAGAACAATTGTGGGGCAACTTGATCATTATTATTTGAATGATATTGAGCCCTTTACTGAAATCAATCCCACCGCAGAAAATATTGCACAATACCTTTATGAAGCGCTTTCAGCTAAAATTAATCAACAGTATGTCAAAGTATCTGCTATCACGTTATGGGAAACAGAACGGGCTTGTGTACGTTATACAGAAACTTAGCCTTTGCTTAGGACTAATTAGAACTTGTTAGAATGCGCCTTATTTTTATTATAAAATAATAAAATAGTCTTGCAATTCATAACAGAAAAAACACAATATATTTATTGAAAATGCTACATGATCCTTATAGGAGATCCTTCGATGAGAAAGTTTTTACATGGTTTTTTTAGCTTTGGTTGGTTAAAAGGACTTGATTTTTTACCACCATTGCTATTTCGTTTTTTCCTTGCACCTATTTTTTGGGTGGAGGGGAGTCGGCGGCTTGGTCTTTTTACAGGATCCGATATCGTATGGTACAACACAATCACATGGATTGATGCAGCAACTTATCAAGCAAGTGTTGATGTGTTAAGTAATGCACAAGGTTTGGTGTCTGTACCTATTCCTAGCGTGATGAATGGCGTGATTGGTGGTGTTGAAGTGACAGCTGCTTTATTCTTGATTCTTGGTTTTGCAGTTCGTTGGATTTCTTTGCCGCTATTGGGTGTTGTTATGTTGATGGGGCTTGCTGCCTTTCAAATGCAAGGGTCAGCAGTAGAGGTTGCAACTGAGTTATTGATGACGCATGGTTATCAAACCCCCTTAAAGAATGGTATTGAATCAGCGATTGTGTTGTTGCTAATGATTTTAGCGTTATTCTTTATGGGAGCGGGGCGATTCCTGAGTGTTGACTGGTGGATTCATAATAGTTTTTACAAGAAAATAATGCATGAGGATAAAGTTAAAAATGACGATGGGTTTGATGATCCATTTGATTTAGATGCAACTAATTAATAGTAATAAGGCTGTTTTCAGAAAATAAGTCACCAGCCTTGCTTGCCTTTTTACTCGCTTTATGCACTTTGAAGGCAAGCAAAAATTCGGCGCAGTTCTGGTAACTTATTTTCCTCAAACAACTTAAAGCAATGGGGCTAATCGTTTTTGATTGCCCTTATTTTTTTATATTTTAGTTATCTAGCGTATAAATACAGCGTCCAGCCACAAATGTTTTCACTACCTGTCCTGTGAAACTCCAGCCTAAAAAAGGTGTGTTTTTTCCTTTGCTTTGCATTTTATGTGTCTGTAGCTCCCAAAAAGCAGTTGGATCAATTAGCACGAAATCAGCTTGCTTTCCTTCTTGAAGTCTGCCTTGTTTGTTTCCCATTACTTTAGCGGCCTTAATGCTGATACAGGCTAGAGCCTCACTCAGTGATAGGGTTTTTTCTTCAACTAAGCGCATTGTTAAGGGGAGTAAGGTTTCTAAGGCTGATATTCCTGATTCTGTTTGTTGAAACGGCGCAAGTTTTGCATCTATTTCATGTGGCTGATGATCCGAACAAATAGCATCAATTGTGCCATCAACGAGTCCTTGGCGTAATGCGGCTAAATCTCTTTGACTGCGTAAGGGAGGCTGCACATGACAAAGCGGGTTGAAGTCACTAATATCCATGTCGGTTAAAAAGAGTTGGTGGGCGGCAACATCTGCTGTTACGGCGAGTCCTTTGGCTTTTGCTTGACGCACCATGTCAACGCTGTTCGCAGTAGAAAGGCGGCACAAGTGTACACGAACCCCTAGCTCTTCAACGAGTGCTAATACCTGTGCAACAGCAACCGTCTCAGCAGCAACAGGAATGCCTGGTAACCCCGCACGGGTTGATACTGCGCCTTCATGCACACAACCTTGTCCAGCGAGTGAATGATCAAGAGGATGAAAAAAGAGCGGTAGTTCGTAAGTTGCGGCATAATCCATTGCCATGCGTAGGGTGCGTGTGTCAGCAAAAGGTTGGCGATTATTGCTCACACCCGCACAGCCTGCATGTTTTAATCCCCCCATATTACTTAACCGCTTTCCTTCTAGGTTTTTTGTGGCAGCACCTATCATGCTAATGTAGGTTTTTCTAACCGTTTTTGCCTTGCTACGAATGAGTTTTACCATTGCCATACTATCAATGGCTGTTTTAGGCTCTGGCATCGTATACATATGGGTAATACCTGCACTGGCGGCGGCATGACTTTCGCTTTCAATGGTGGCTTTGACTTCTTGTCCAGGTTCGCGCAAGGTGACGGCAATGTCAATAATGCCAGGTATTAGTAGATGCTTGTCAGCATCAAGTGTTTCATCAGCAATAAAGTCATCAGGTGGTGTCATTCCAATATGTGCGATGGTCTCTTTATAGATATAAAGATTGGTTACTTCATCACGTTGTGTTTCTGGATCTATAACTCTGGCATTAAGAATTGCTGTTTTCATGCGAATTCTCCTGTATAGGAACTTATTACCATTGACATGATCGCCATACGAATAGCGATGCCATTGCTTACTTGTTGCAGAATAACGGACTGTGGACCATCTGCAACCATTGAGTCAATTTCCACGCCTCGATTAACAGGGCCTGGATGCATGACGATGGCATCAGGTTTAGCAAATGCCAGTGTTTCTTCCGTGAGACCATAGCGTTTGTAATATTCAAGTTCAGAGGGAAGCAAGCCGCCTTGCATACGCTCTGTTTGTAAGCGCAGCATAATGACAACATCGACATCGACTAAGCCTTGTGTTAGGTCGTGAAAAACATTAACCCCCATTTGTTTGATACCTGCGGGGATAAGCGTTCGAGGTGCAATAACTCTGACTTCGCCAGTACAGAGTGTTGTTAGTGCATGTATCTGTGAGCGGGCAACGCGGGAATGTAAAATATCACCAACAATCGCGACTTTAAGCGGGGGGAAGGTTTTTTTATGTTGTCGAATGGTTAGGACATCTAGCATGGCTTGAGTTGGGTGGGCATGGTAACCATCTCCTGCGTTGAGGACGCTAATGTAAGGTGCGGAGTAACGAGCGATAAAGTGTGCTGCACTGCTATGTTGATGACGTACAACAAACATGTCAACATTCATTGCTTCGAGATTGCGAATGGTGTCAAGCAAGCTTTCACCCTTAGAGGCTGAAGAAGTGCGAATATCAAGATTAATCACATCTGCAGATAGACGTTTAGCGGCTAACTCAAAGGTAGTGCGAGTACGGGTCGAGTTTTCAAAGAATAAGTTAGCAATGGTTTTGCCACGAAGGAGAGGGGCTTTGATTTGGTTTTTATTGGGTAGGCTAATAAATTGTTCGGCACGATCAAGAATCTCTTCTAATAACAGGGGGGGCAAGCCTTCGATGGTTAAGAAGTGTTTAAGTTTTCCATCATGTGTTAATTGTAAATCAGAAGGTAACGAACCAGGGGTTAATTGGGGGTTTATCATACGGGCACTATCACTCTATAAAGACAAGCGGTGGTAATTATGAACGAGTTTGTATGGTCAACGCCATGTCTTCTGGGCCTGAAAGCGTTATATACTGGTTGGAAGCTAAATGTCTTGATATTCCAACGATTTGAGCAGATATAGGTAATTCCCTTCCTTCACGCTCGAAGAGAACGGCTAACACTATACTTGCTGGACGACCATAGTCAAATAACTCATTCATGGCAGCACGTGTTGTACGTCCTGTATATAAAACATCATCAACAAGAATAATATGTCGGTCTTCAATTGAAAAGGGTAATTTTGAAGGTTCTATTTGTGGATGCAAGCCATTTTTACTAAAGTCATCGCGATAATAATTAATATTTAATTCGCCTAGTTCTTTGGTATGTAGTTGGAGTTTTTTATGCAACATGTCTGCTAACCAGACTCCTGCGGTACGGATGCCAACAATCAGTGGGTTAGTAACATTGCGGCGCTCTATATAGGCTGAAAGTTGTAGTGCCATATTATCTATTACACTTTCTAAGTCGGTTATTTTTTCATCCATTTTGTTGCATCCATGATTCAAGAATGATGGCAGCCGCTAGTTGGTCGATTTCACTTTTTGTAACCTTTTTTTTACGTCCACTTTGGCGTGTCTGTTTTAAACGTTGTTCTGCTTCTAATGATGAAAGTTGTTCATTCACTGTTGCTACAGGAAGTGCATAACGCCCTTCTAGTTGTCGACAAAAGCGTTCAGTGCGTAAAGTCATCTCACTTTTACACCCATCAAGATAGAGTGGCATGCCAACGATGAGGTGTTTTGGTTGCCATTCTTTAATGAGTTTGCTAATGCCTTGCCAATCGGGTTTTTCATCATGGCTTTGTAAAGTACATAGGGGAGTGGCTATGTTAGTTATGGTATTACCAAGCGCAACGCCAGTACGTGCTAGGCCAAAATCAAAGGCTAATAGGGTCATGGTTATGCATGACCTGCTGTGGTTGCAATGAGTCGAATATCAATACCAAGAAATGCCGAGGCATTTTTCCAGTGGTCTGTAGGAGGTATATCAAAGATGAGTTGGTGCGTTGCTTGACAGGTTAGCCATGTATTACTTAGTAATTCTTCTTCAATTTGACCTGCTGACCAGCTGGCACAACCTAACATAACCTCAAAGTTATTCGGTCCTTTTCGCATGGCGATAGCCGCTAAAATATCTTTAGAGGCTGTAATTGCCAAATTGCTTTTTATGCGAATAGTATTTTCCCAATTTTTTTCACCATCATGCAGTACAAAGCCCTGACCTAATTGCACAGGACCTCCTTCTCGAACCAAAATACTGCAGATGTCATTATGATTGGCTTCAATTTTTAGGTAGTTAAATAGGTCTCCAAGTGTTGTGTCAGTGACGTTATTTAATACTAAACCAAAGCAACCCTTACTATCATGGCGGGCAATAAGACTAACAGTGTGTTCAAAACGATTATCACTGATGCCTGGCATGGCGATAAGTAATTGATCTTGCAAATTTAAGGTGTCACTAGGTGTCATTTTTATTTGCCTATTTTACTCAGTACGTAATTGATGCCCTGTTTCAAAAATAAAAGTACGTGTTATTTCAAGATGATCAAAACGTTTTTTTACTTCTTCAGGTAAAGGTGGGTAGGGTGAGGCTATTTTAACAATGCGTAATGCTGCATTATCAAGTACACGTGCTCCAGAGGCGGTATGTATATGTGAACTGACCACTTTTCCTGCCTTATTTAAGCGCGCAACGACGATTAGTTTACCACTTTGTTGGCGACGAATGGCTTCTTTAGGAAAGTTTGTAGT
>CAYNGN010000187.1:0-4540 GCA_964396615.1 uncultured Thiothrix sp.
CCTCTTATCAAAAAATTTAATCGTTAATAAATATTTCTATGGCATAGTGATAGGCATTCACTTATTTGGTTTCTTTGTTAAGGGATAAGTGCAAAATAACTTAGTATTTCAGAGTAATACCCATAAGGCGAATCGCTCATGTTATTTAAGTGAAAAAACTAGAGTAGGATGTGTGATGCTCTAATCAACGGTCTTTTTTCTGTAAACTCTATGTAGTCCCTTTTATGAAACCTTTTTCGATTGTGTTATTTGTTAGCTTTTTTTTAGTTTCATGTGGTGAAAATTTAGCTACTTTACCTACTTCATCTTCATCTATCACAGTGTTTTTTTCCAAGCCAGAGGATCTTGTTGATAATAATTACAAAGGTGGACCAGAAGAACACTTAGTTACCGCTATTAACCAAGCCACCTCAAGTATTGATATGGCGATTTATGAACTTAGTTTAGACAACGTTACGGAAAGTTTGCTTGCTGCTCAGCAACGCAATGTACACGTGCGCGTTTTTACCGATAGTGATCATTTGCATTGGGATGCTTTTGCGGCGCTAAGGCTTGCAGGAATTGAAGTCAAAGGCGATGAGCGTTCAGCATTAATGCATAATAAATTTACTATTATTGATAATAAGGAAGTGTGGACAGGATCAATGAACTTTACCTATTATGGTGCCTATCGACATAATGAAAACCTTATTCAAGTGAGTAATATACAGGTTGCGCTTAACTATACTGAGGAGTTTTCTCAGTTGTGGGCAGGGGTACATAATCAAGCTAATGCAGCAGATAATTATTTGATGCTAGGGAGTATTCCTGTTGATATTCATTTTTCACCTGATGATGATTTTCGTGAAACACGTTTATTACCGTTATTACAACAAGCGACTCAAAGTGTCCATTTGATGGCTTTTTCTTTTACGAGTAAGGATATTGCTGTTGAGCTGTTACGGCTTAAAGCAACAGGTGTTGAGATTAAAGTCGTGTTAGATAAAGGGCAAAGTGGACAACGTAGTTCACAATATGATGACTTACTCGAACAACACGTTGATATTCGTTACGATGGTAATCCCTACAAGTTGCACCATAAGGTTATTATTATTGATCAGCGTTATGTGGTGACAGGCTCTTATAATTTTTCGCAGAATGCTGAAAGCCGTAATGATGAAAATTCAGTAGTGATAGATGATATTACGATTGCCCATCAATTTGAAGTTGAGTTCGATAAAGTTTATCGACACGGATTGTAATATGGCGTTTCACGTTAGTTATTTTATTACGACTATTTTAGGAACTTATATTTAATAAAGCAGACATAAAAAATAGTAATGTGTAAATAAAGTAATTTACTATTTTTTCCTTCTAAAGCTGTGTCATCTTTAGTGTGATTAATAGCTTGTTATGCATAATAAATACAAAAAGTTGTTTTTATCAAGCTCTTTGTTTAATTGCGGTTTATTAGGGGGATAATATGAGTGATAAGAAAGAAAAATATAATGATTTAATTTGGGTAAGGTTTAGTCTTCCCTCTATTAACTTAGACCCTATTATCAAAAAAAATACCAATTGGTTTCAGCGTGTTGCTCAGGCGACACGCCGACGATTTTTTACGTTAGAGAAAAACTGGCAAATTGAGTTGAATCGGATTACCTATAAACCAGAGTTAAATGGAATAATTACTATTCGCAATGAAGTAGAGGGGAAAAAGGTGTCTTTTGATGGCGCATCCGTGCCTTTGCCATGGTTAGTGAGCTTTCTTAGTATTGGCATTTTACGCCCTTTAGGGGTAATGCTTACAGCGTCCATTGTGCATGATTTTGCGTTTAAATTTGGCTATTTATTAGTTTCTAGCGAAGAAGGTGCAGCCCCTAAAAAGGTATTCGTTGAGCGCGATGATATTGATCATCTGTTTCGCGATATTCTTGGTACAGTGAATCAAGTTGTGGGAGTTAGCTGGATTGCATGGTTTTTTGTGCGTTTAGGTTGGCTTTTAAGGGTGAAGTATAATGGTCAATGTTATGGCGGTAAATGGCCTATTGGTGTCATGCTTACTTTTGTGAGTAGTTTGGTTTTTTTGAGCTTCTATTTATTTGAAAATTTTCAATTCCAGCGAGGTAATTTTGATATTTTGATGGGAGGGGGTGTTTTATTTTACTTGGTTTTTTATATGTTTACGCTGTTTTCATTACGGAAAAAGAAACGTTAGTGTTTAGTGATTCAGGTAAATAATTGCACAAATTTAGAAGCAGGTCATGTGTGTTATTTTGGGGTGTTTAATTGATGCACACTTATCAGAGTAATGATAATGACTATTCCAATTTAGTTGTGATTTCTTTCTTCTGGTTTTTCTCTATTGCGCGGTGGTGGTTGGCCTTCAGCCATTCTTGGTCTTCTATGTTCTGTTTCCAATCTATCTTTTCTTGGTGGTGAAGGAGCTTTGGAATCCTCAAAATACGGCATATCTTGTTGCCCCTCTGAGATTGAATGATGAGTAGGACGTTGGTTAGTCTTTCTCTTTGGCTCATTATCTTCATAAAAAAATGCTATGCCGCCTAGTATCATGGCGAGTAAACCAATTAATAACCATGATAATTTATTCGTGAGTGTTTTTTGTTGTGCAGTCTTCGTTTCAGTAGGTTTTTTTTCTGCTTGTTCTACACGCCTCATTGGGGTGATTATTTCATCATTTTCATGAGTGTTTGTATTCGTATCTGCATGTGTAACATCAGTTGCTATTTCTGTTGCTTTAATCAGTAATACAGGTTTATGTGATTCATCAATAGCATTAGATGTTGTTGCTTCATGATCATTTGTTGGCAAGACAACACCGCGATTTGTAACTTCATCATGATTATTTTCTAATTGAATCGCATTACAGCCAAATTTATAAGCATCTTCAATCGTTCGTCCCGCACCAAGTGCATCATAAAAACCCATTGAAAATTGAATAGCAGCATTATCTTTAATCGCAGCATTCATCCCAATGACATAAGGAATTTGTTTGACTATTTCAGTTGCTTGAGCATTTGAGTAACAAGAGTTTAATATCACACAGTTCACTGTATCTGAGAACAATGAGAATAAGTTAGCCAATGTCTGCCCTGTAACTGCAGTATAGTGTCCAGAATCGGTTTCTAAAAAGATACCTTCTTCGGAAGCATGACCACTAAAATGGATAATATGTGGTTGATAGCTGAGTATTAAACGTCGCAGATCTTTGGTGCGCGTTGCCCCTCCTTGACGAACCTCAAATAAATTGCTATTGCCCGAGACACTTAAGCCTTCTCTTATTTCACGAAATTCTTCATTGAGACGAAGTTGATTGGTGTCATTGGGATTTGCTGATAATAAAAGTATTTTTGTGGTGCCAGCAGCCATGTAGATGATCTCATCAATATTTTTAAATCGTATTTTTAGGTAAATCTAAGCCCATAACTCATCATGCCTGATAAAAATTACTCATGCTATTAGATTTTAGTGTTTCAATTGAAGAATAGGCTCTTTTGCTAAAGAGCGGTTCTCTAATGGTTGGCTTAAATAATTCAGGAAGAAGATATTGGGAGTTTGGCACGTATGAATATCTATATCTTCCTGTATTCATCTGAATTAAATCATCATTTTGACATATAAAATGTAGTATGCTTAAGAACGTTTATAGGCTCATTATTTTTACTACTTAACAAAGGGAGTCCCCAGACTATGTTTACCCAATTTACACTTGCCATACTTGGCTTGGTTGTTGTTCTTGTTTACTCTGGCGTTAAAATGGTACCTCAAGGTTATACGTATACGATTGAGTATTTTGGGCGTTATATTCGTACGTTGCAGCCAGGGTTGTCATTTATCATTCCGATGGTGCAACGCGTGGGGCATAAGGTGAATATGAAAGAGCAGGTTGTTGATATTGATCCACAAACCGTTATTACCGCAGATAATGCCAATGTAACAGTAGATGGTGTGGTGTTTTATCAAATCTTTGATGCAGCGAAATCGGTGTATGAAGTCAATGATTTACAGCGTGGTATCTTAAATATTACTATGACTAACTTGCGTTCAGTGTGCGGTAGCATGGAGTTGGATGAGTTATTGAGTAAGCGTGATGAAATTGGTGATCGTGTATTGGCAATCGTTGATGAAGCAACGAATAGCTGGGGAGTAAAAGTGTTGCGGGTAGAAATCAAAGATATTGACCCTCCTGCTGATCTTGTTGCAGCGATGAATTTACAGATGACTGCAGAGCGAAGAAAGCGTGCGCAAATTACCGAGGCTGAAGGCACAAAACAATCAGTGGTATTAAAAGCAGAAGGGGATAAGATCGCTGCTTTTTTAACCGCTGAAGCACGTGAACGAGAGGCAGAGGCGGAAGCTAAGGCAACAGAAATGGTTTCTGCAGCGGTAGCCTCAGGTGATCCGCAAGCACTTAATTATTTCTTAGGTTTGAAATATGTGGAGGCGATTAGTGGATTTGCAGAATCTAATAATCAGAAGACCATCTTTATGCCTATGGAGATGAGTAATTTAGTGGGTACGGTTGGTGGTATTAGCGAAC
>CAYNGN010000187.1:4550-5994 GCA_964396615.1 uncultured Thiothrix sp.
ATATAATATTTAAGCAAATGAAGAAATAGAAAGAAAAACAATCAAAGATATAAAAACAAAATAAGTCTATTTAGAAAAGAGGAGAATACGATGGAACCGTTTCAGTTTTGGCATTGGCTTATTTTAGGCGCGGTATTTTTGGCAATTGAGGTGTTTGCACCTGTCACTATTTTTCTTTGGTTTGGTGTTGCGGCTTTTATCACGGGTTTTGTTGCATGGTTACTACCTGGGGTGGCTTTTGGCGGAGAAGTGCTGTTGTTTGCTGTGTCTGCCTTGGTGTCTATTGCTGCGTTTCGACTATTGCGTAAACATAATCCAGAGCCAGAATCGCCAGACCCTGAGCTTAATAATCGCTTAAGTGCTTTTGTAGGTAAAGAATATACCTTGAAGATGTCCATTGAAGATGGCAAAGGGCGGTTACATTTAGGTGATGGTATGTGGACTATTTTAGGTGAGGATATGCCTGAGGGGAGTCGAGTAAGGATAACAGGTATTGATGGTATTCGGTTTTTGGTTGAAGCGGTATCGTAGTTCTTCCTAAGAATACCGCCATTTGTCTTATTTAAGACGTAAGACTTGTCCTGGGTGAATGGTGTAGTTGGGCGGCTCTAAGCTATTGATGCGAATAATATCTGACCAATTTGCATTTGTTTTTCGCATAATGGAAAAAACCGTATCATAGGGTTTCACGGTGTAGAGTGTTTGCGTGAGTTTTTTTACGGGTTTTGGCTTTACTACTTTTTTTGCTGCTTGTGTTGTAGGCGTACCTTGAATTTCAGTTACCACGGCTTTTTTAGTAGTGGTTGTGGTAGTAGGATTTGTATAGTTAGGGTATGCCGAAGGTATGGTTGCTGAAGGAATTGTTTTTGGTCTTGGTCTTTTTTTTATTGATGCAGAGTCTGGTGAGATATAAATCTCACAACCCATGATACTCATCATTAGCAGAGGGAGTATAAGAAGTTGCTTGTTCATAATGATACCTTTTATATGTTTTTATCTATTTATTGAACCCACTTTGTTTGATGCAATTGAATACAGTGGGTTCATGAAAGCTAAAACAATGATAGGACAGTTTTTTTATCCTAGGAGCTATCATTAATATAACGTTAACGTTAGCTTCCTGTCTTAATGATAGTAATAACGACGACTAATAGTCCGACAAACAGCCAGCCTAACAATTCAATATATTTTAATAAAGTCGCTTCCATCTTTGGGCCTGCCCATGCGATGAGTCCTGAGACAAGAAAAAAACGTGCGCCTCTACCAACTAACGAGACAAGTACAAAAGGCACAAAGGCCATTGATAAAAGACCCGCACTGATAGTGAATAATTTATAGGGAATAGGGGAGAAGCCTGCGGCAAAGATAATCCAAATACCCCACTCATTAAACAATGTTTTGATGTGTTCATATTTTTCTGTGTAGCCCCAGTTGGTGATCATAC
>CAYNGN010000188.1:0-5993 GCA_964396615.1 uncultured Thiothrix sp.
CGCAAACGGTGGCGTAATCTTTGACCAGTGAAATATCGTGTAAGTTGTTTAGCCCACTAAACAGGCTGACTTTGGAGAATTTGCTAACGCCTGTGAGTAAGGCAAATCTTAGGTATTGATCGCTGTCTTTAATGACCGAATAGAAATTTTTTAAACCCTCCCGAATAGCGATTGCTTGCTGTTCATGGGTAATATTATCCAGTATCGGTTTATCATACTCATCAATGAGAATAACCACTTTTTGTTGATAATGTTCATATGCCTTACGGATCAATGTCCTGAAGCATTTTTTATGGAAGGTATTGTCATCGCAATGCAAGCCTAATGCTCTTTCATTGTCTTCAAGCAATTCTTGAATAGTAAGCGCTAGTTCTTCTTTACTGCTAATCACCCCTGCACCAAAACTGATTTTAATCACGGGATACGTTACGTCCCAATCCCATTTATCCTCAATATACAGCCCTTCAAATAAGGCTTTTTCGCCTTCAAATATATCGTTTAAGGTATCTAAAAATAAGGATTTACCAAAACGTCTGGGGCGAGAGAGAAAGTAATATTTACCCTCATTAATCATCTTTAACGCAAGTTTAGTTTTATCGACGTACAGATAGTTTTCGTGTTTACTTCTGATTTCGCTAAAGGTTTGTATGCCTAAGGGGAGTTTTTTCATGGTCGTTATCCTGCGGGGTGAAGTTAACATTATAAGGCAATAGAAACAGTTGCTCCGTCATATTGAGTCAAGATACCACGGTATATATTGTTCTCTATGCTTACCATTGTATTAATAATGTCCAGCATCGCATAAAAGCCACCGTTCGCTAATAGCTTAAAAACAATGATGCGCTATTAGGTAAACAAAGAGCAAAGTTACTCATCAATTTAATCTGAATAATTAGATGAAATTAGCCCAATAAAAGGATACTTTACTAGGCGACTGCAAACAAAATGGGGCAAACGGGGTGTTAATAGACAATAAAGCTAATGGTAAAGTGGGCGACACATTAAAAAAAACTATTAGTAAAACCACACACCTTTCTCTTCTAACGGGATTATTTTCCATCTATGCATTTGATGCACTTAGCCGTGAGCTACATAAAGTAAAATCGGCACGCGTATTACTTTCACTGACAGGTACTGCATTTTCAGAAAATGATGCGCTACCCATTAATCTCACCGGTGATTCTTTTGAAACCCGCTTACGAAATCAGTTAAACCAAGCTCATATTGCACAAGCATGTGTTAAATGGTTAGAAAAAAAGAACGTTACGGTTCAAAAATCAAAACAAACGCACTTAGTGGGACAAACATTGTTCCATTTGGCATCTTCCAACCCTTTTGCTATTCAAGGGAACTCACATTTTACAACATCAGGCTTAGGCTATAGCAAATCACCCAGTCTTGAAATGAGCATGGGAATTAGTGATGTTGAAAATACCCAAGCACTTTTGGCATGGTTTGATGGTATGTGGCATAGCAATGCTGTGGAGGATGCAAAAAACAGACTCATTAAACGGCTGCATCGTTTATTTGATGATCGTTCGCCTCAATTTATTTATTTCTTAACGCTTTACCATCTTTTTAAGGTCTCTCTGGATGATATTGATGAAGACAAGATTATTCGTAGTAAAACAGGAGTCAATGATACCAAAATATGGAATATGCTTTACCGTTTTCAACGTGATGGCGCACTGGGAGCGATTGATAAACTAGAACGATACAACGGCTGTATTATTGCTGATAGTGTTGGTTTAGGTAAGACCTTTGAAGCCCTCGCCATTATCAAATATTACGAGCTACGCAACGACCGTGTACTGGTTCTTTGCCCAAAAAAACTACGCGATAACTGGACGGTTTATACCGTCAATGACAAACGCAATATTCTGGCAACAGATCGGTTTAATTATGATGTGCTTAATCATACCGATCTCACGCGTGAAACAGGCATGTCTGGTGAAATCAATCTGGAAAGTATTAATTGGGGCAACTATGACCTTATTGTTATTGATGAATCACATAACTTTCGTAACAACAATCGTCGTAAGGATGGTAAAACTCGTTATTCACACTTAATGCAAGAGGTTATTCGTCGTGGAGTAAAGACCAAAGTCTTGATGTTATCCGCAACGCCTGTCAATAATCGTATGAATGACCTTAAAAATCAGGTTGCCTTTATCACAGAAGGCAAAGATGATGCGTTAGAAGCATTTAATATTACTAGCATCGAACAAACACTGAAAAAAGCACAAAGTCACTTTAATGCTTGGGTAAAGCAAGATCTAAAACAGCGTACTGCTGAGCATTTGCTTAACTCGATGAATTTTGATTATTTCAAACTGCTTGATTTATTAACCATTGCTCGCTCACGTAAACATATTGAAAAGTATTACAATACTGAAGAAATGGGGGAATTCCCGAAACGATTAACACCGCTCAATATCAAATCTAACATTGATCGAAAAGACCAATTTCCGCCACTACATCGTATTAATAACACCATTCGTCGCTTAAATCTCAGCGCCTACTCTATGCTCAAATACGTGCGCATTGATAGACGTGATGCATACCATCGCAAGTATGATATACAAGTTTTGGGCGGAAGGGGTGTTTTCAAACAGGAAGATCGAGAAGAAAGCCTTATTCATTTAATACGGATTAATCTGTTAAAACGCATGGAAAGCTCCATACATTCCTTTCACCTAACGGTTGAAAAGCTATTAACGAAAGTCGATAATTTATTAGAAAAAATTGATGACTATGAAGCGAATGATGAAGTTATTGCACTCAGTATTGAAGACATCGCACTCGATTCCAGCGAATTTGAGCCTTATTTACTGGGCAACAAAGTCAAAGTCCTCATTCAAGACATGGATCGCATACGTTGGCGACAAGATTTACAAGAAGATCGTTACCAATTACAAAAACTGCTGGAAGCATCAGCAGCAATCAATACTGAGCGTGATGCAAAGCTAGATGATTTACAACAAGTTATTCTCGATAAGGTCAAAAATCCGCTCAATGAAGGCAATCAAAAACTCATTATCTTTACCGCTTTTGCTGATACTGCGATTTACCTTTATCAATTCTTATCGCCTTGGATCAAAGAATCATTAGGGCTACACAGCGCATTAGTAACAGGGGCAGGCCGCAATCAATCAACACTCAAAGGAGCAACAAAAGATTTGGGTGTTTTGTTAATGCATTTTTCACCGCATTCCAAAGAACGACAAAAAGTGCTGCCTAATGCAACCGATGAGATTGATATTCTTATTGCGACGGATTGCATTTCTGAGGGACAAAACCTACAAGATTGCGACACGCTCATTAATTATGATATTCACTGGAATCCTGTCCGAATTATTCAACATTTTGGGCGTATTGATCGCTTAGGCTCACGTAACACGTCGATTAAACTTATTAATTTCTGGCCGAATATGGCACTGGATGAATACATTAATCTCGAAGCGCGTGTTAGTGGACGCATGGTATTGCTGGATATTTCTGCAACGGGTGAAGAAAACGTCATTGAACAAGATAGTAAAGATCAAATGAATGATCTTGAATACCGTCGTAAACAATTAGAGCAATTACAAGAAGCCATTCCTGACCTCGAAGATTTAGCAGGCGGCGTGTCGATCACTGACTTAACGCTGAATGATTTTCGGATGGATTTGTCGGCCTACATGAAAGCCTATGCAAACACATTGGAGCAATCACCGCTAGGGCTTTATGCCGCTACGATGTTAGATGATGAGTTAAAGACTGAAGGAGTACAGACAGGCACTATTTTTTGCTTACAAAATATCAATACCCCTGTTCGTGTCGAGCTTGGCTATGCCTTAGCCCCCTATTTTTTAGTCTATGTCACAGAAAATAGCACCATTCAATACGACTTCACCCAATCACGTCAGATTATGGATGTATTGAAAAAGCAAGCCGTTATTCAATCCCACATTGACCGTCAAGCAATTGCTTGTTTTCAGCAGAAAACCGATCACGGGAAAGATATGCAATTTTATAGAGAGCAACTTTCCCTTGCCATTGACAGTATTGTAGGAAAAAGCCAAGAAAAAGGGGTACAGAGTTTATTCAGTCGTGGTGGAACGGTATTAAAACCTGATGAAGCACAACGCATAGATGATTTTGAAGTGGTTAGCTATTTGGTGTTGTTTTAATGAAATCCATCTTAAAACCTAACACGGTAGAGATACTCGATCCTCTTTGGCAGGCACTTAATTTACCGCGTTCTTGTTATTTAGGTAATCGTATTACCAAAAAACGGTTATTAAGCAACGAAGGGTTAAAAGCAAGTGACAAGAAATTAATGACTGATGGTCTTGATTCCTTGTATTGGGAATACACCTTAAAACCTGAAACGATTAATCTTTCCCCCTTGCAAACAGATACGCTGGATTATGGCGAAATTGCCGTCTTAAAAGGGGGGTTACGTCATCCAAAACGTGCTACACGACTTGCCGAACTGTTACAACGTTTAATCCCCTACCCCATGGTATTGGTATTGAGTTATCAACAGCAATTTAGTATCAGTCTGGCTTTAAAACGGCAGAATCTAGCCGATCAACAAAAACTAACCGTTGAAGCATTGATCCATACAGATTGGTTATTCAATGCGACTCCGCATAAAAGTTTACCCCTATTTTATCAATCGCTAAACAGTCAACAACTGGACTGGGGGAACTTTTATCTTTTCTACTTATCATTAACGCAACGGGTGTTGGCACTTCAACGGGCAATGATGACAGGGCAGTTTCAATTGGATACACAGACGCTATCCGCCAGCAAGCAGCCAAGGCACGCCAACTGAATCAGCGGATCGTATTCAATACCCGCATTCAGCAACTCAAACAAACGATAAGCAATTTAAAACAGTGCTTATAAAAAATTAAACACATTTAAAAACAACTATTTAAGGGCTTAATAAGTGGGTAACGCAACCGAAAAACATGCACAAAGTGCTGATATTATTGCAGAAAACATCCAGCAACTGAAAGGACTCTTTCCCGAAGCATTCACCGAAGATGGCGTACAGTTTGATGTTTTACGTCAGTTGCTTGGTGATGCGCGAGTCTTAGCAGAAGGTGAGGAAAAGTATGGGCTAAATTGGCACGGTAAAAAGCAAGCACGACAGCTTGCCCTCACCCCCTCCACAGGTACATTACGGCCTTGTGTTGAAGAGAGTGTTGATTGGGAGACCACACAAAACCTGTTTATTGAAGGCGACAATCTTGAAGTCTTAAAGCTCTTGCAAAAATCTTATGCGGGTAAGGTCAAAATGATTTATATCGACCCCCCCTACAACACGGGTAAGGAGTTTATTTATCCCGATAAATATCAGGACAATCTGGATACGTATTTAAAATATACCGGACAAGTGGATAGTGAGGGGATGAAGTTTTCTAGTAATACGGAAACATCAGGGCGAAAACATACCAATTAGCTGAATATGATGTATCCGCGTTTGAAGTTGGCTAGAAATTTACTCAAGCAAGATGGTTCTTTATGGGTATCAATTGATGATAATGAATTAGGTACTTTACTGGATGCTGGAAAATCAATATTTGGAAATGAGAACTTTATTGCATGTTTTATATGGCATAAACGTAAATCAAGAGAAAATCGGAAGGTATTTTCAACTAGTCATGATTATTTGCTTTGTTTTGCAAAAAATAAAGAAGCTTTTGAAAATACGAGAAAGCTTCTGCCTCTTACCAAAGAGGCTCGATCTCGATATAACAATCCAGATAATGATCCAAGAGGAGATTGGCAGTCTGTAGCTATTACAGCACAAGCTGGTCATGGAACATCAAACCAATTCTATACAATAGAAACACCTAGTGGTCGAATTATCGATCCTCCCTCAGGAAATTGTTGGCGATTTACAAAAAAAAGGTTAGCAGAACTCATTGAGAACAATCGCATCTGGTTTGGCAAAGATGGTAGAAATGTACCTCGGCAAAAAATGTTTTTATCTGAAC
>CAYNGN010000189.1:0-5961 GCA_964396615.1 uncultured Thiothrix sp.
GGATAGTTTATTACGCCGCTCTATTCGTGGTCAAATGATTTCTGATGTTCCTCTTGGCGCATTTTTATCAGGTGGTGTTGATTCATCAACGGTTGTTGCGCTAATGCAAGATATGTCACAAGGAAATACCAAAACATTTTCTATTGGTTTTAATGAAGCGGAGTTCAATGAAGCGAATCATGCAAAAGCGGTTGCAGAACATTTAGGCACAGACCATACCGAAATGTATGTTTCCCCTCAGCAGGCTATGGATGTTATTCCGCGTTTACCTACTTTGTTTGATGAGCCATTTGCTGATCCTTCACAAATCCCTACTTTTCTTGTCGCTGAATTGGCAAAAAAAGCCGTAACGGTTAGTTTATCGGGCGATGGTGGTGATGAATTATTTTGTGGTTATTCACGTTACCACAGTGCGCCGACTATGTGGGGCAAGATTGCAAACATTCCTCTGCCATTGAGAGTATTGCTGCGTAAAGCCTTAGAGGTTGCCCCCGTCAATATGCTTGATTTCGTGTTAAAAGGGCTGAATCCTGCGTTAAAGGCTGTGGGAAAATCAGCCATTAGTGAAGGCCAGCTAAAAAACGCAGCGGTGTTTTTACAAGCGAAAAATGTTAATGAGGTGTATCGTTATGTTGCTTCTGTGTGGAAAAACCCTGAGTCTTTAGTAAAAAATGCGCAGCCCATGCATAGCCTGTTTCTTGATGATAATCAGATGAGTGGTGGGTTTGATACTGATCCACGGCGCAATTTTATGTATCTTGATCAAGAAACCTACTTGCCTGATGATATTTTGGTGAAGGTTGATCGTTGTGCGATGGCAGTGAGTTTAGAAGGTCGTATTCCCTTACTGGATCATCGTATTGTTGAATTTGCATGGAGTTTGCCAACGTCATTGAAAATGCATGAAGGAAAAGAGAAATGGCCTTTGCGGCAGATACTTTATCAGCATGTTCCCGCAGCATTGATTGACCGTCCGAAGATGGGATTTGGTGTACCCATTGACTCATGGTTAAGAGGGCCATTACGTGACTGGGGTGAAGAATTATTGAATGAGAAAACCTTGAAAGAACAAGGATTTTTCCATGAAAAACCAATCCGAAAAAAATGGCAGGAACATGTGTCAGGTAAAATGGATTGGTCATTTTATTTATGGCATGTGCTGATGTTTCAGCAATGGTATGGTGCGGTTGGGAAATAAGCGAGTGATTAAATAATAGCTTTTACTTAAGAGAGAATGTGCTATTGTTTGCACCTATTAAGAGTGATTAAATAACCATCAAAAAAAGTAATAGGGGTTCCATGACATTTTTCCAAAAAACGGCCATTAGTTTAATGATTGCCACTTCTTTAACCGCGTGTAGTGATAATAAAAACGAGAAAAAAGAGTCAGCAACGACTGAATCAGTTACTACATCTCAAGCAAAAACATCCGATAAATTTAGCGAAATGCTGGCTTATGTTCCAGCAGATACGGCATATTTAATGGCAAATAGCGTTGCTGTTCCTGAGGATGTGCTTGAGTTTCAAATGCAACGCTTACAAATGCTAGTGTCAGCACTATCCGCTAATATTAAGTCGATTACGAATGCAGCGAATAAAATGCCATTAGAAGATTCGGAAAGTTCGGAAGATTCTGCTGATGATGCTACTAAAGACGCTGCTAAGATAGAACCTAATGCGGGTGATTTTATTGAGGCATTATTGCAAGAGTTTAGTACCAATCTTAATAAAGACGGCTTGGCAAAACTGGGTCTAAAATTCAATGGTCATAGTATGTTCTATGCACTTGATATGCTGCCTGTTATGCGTTATGAATTAGCCAATAAAGATGCTTTTAAAGCGTTACTGACCAGAGCTGAGAAAACGTCTGGTTATAAGCTTGAGTGGAGTAAATGTGGTGAATATGATTGCTTAGTCAGTAAAGAAGGTCAAGAGCTGAATATTGCGACGGTCTTTGTTGGTGATCATGTCGCGATTGCGCCTTTTACCACCGATAAAAAGCAACAGGTCATGGATCATTTGCTTGGAACGAAAAAGCCTGAAAAGAGTTATAAGGTTGCCGATTGGAATGCTTTTATCACTGCAAACAGTTATAAAGGCTATGGTGAAGGCTTTGTAAAACTAGACACCATGCTGAGGAAGTTTGAACAGTTTATGCTGGCAAAGACAAAACAAGAACAAGGTGATAGTTTTGATGAGCAAGCCTTTAAAGGGTGTTTTGCGGTTGCTAAGGCACATACGAAGAATGTACCTGAGTTAGTGTTTGGCATGAAAGAGTTGAGTGAAAAAGCCATTCAATATGAAATAGTTGTTAAAACGGCTTCTGAGATTAGTATGGTATTGCAAGGCTTACCGAATAAACTTACGAATATGAAACAACCCACTAACCCAATATTTACTTTGGGCGTGAATATGAATATGCCTAATTTGCGTAATGCATTGACGCAATATGTGAACTTCTTGGCAGCCTCGGGTGAAGAACATAAGTGTGCCGCTATTGATCCTGTTGCATTGCGTAAATCAATGGGGGGTCTGGCGATGGCAATGACAATGGGGGCTTCGCAGTTTAAGTCTATTTTTGTTGCACTTGATAATCTTGAGCTTGATGATAGTGGTAAGCCTTCAAAGGTCGAAGCATTCGGTACAGTGGCTGCTGATGATCCAATGGCTTTATTACAAATGTTAGCGATGGTTAACCCACAGTTTGCTACCTTACAGCTACCTGATGATGGCAAACCCGTGAAACTTCCCGCTGGTGTTATTCCCACAGGTCCCGTATCGTCTGAATTATCGTTAAGTCGCCAAGGGAAACTACTGAATATATTTGTGGGTAATGACCAAATGGCATTAGAGCCCATTAGCGTCAATGAAAACACCATTTTCTGGAATGTGACGGATAGCAAACGTTACTATGGCTTGATGAATAAAGTCATTGAACAAGCACCAGAAACAGAGGGTGCGGAAACTAAAGGTGTGATGGAAGTAATGAAAGCACTGGGCAACTTCTCAGGCGTTGTGTCACAACAAATAGGGTTTGATAAGCGCGGTGTTGTTTTGGATTATAGTATTAAATATTAAGTCATTATTTTACGCTCGGAGAGCTAGTTGCTAGTTCCCTGAGCGTAGTCGAAGGGTTTACGCTTTTGGCTCAGTTGATTGTGCTTTATACATCTCAACCGCTTTATCCATTGTCGCTAATAAGCTCACATTCATCTCAGCTATTTTTTGTAACGCTTCTTTGCTCGTATCATCAGCTTCAAGCAGAGGTTTAAAAGTCCCCCATTCTGTTTGTACTTTATTAAGTTGTGCTAAGATTGCTTTATCACTTGTTGCAGGAAGCCCTTGTTGCTGATCACCATTAGTTAAGCTTGTTAACATACCCTCAAAATGTTGCATGGTCTTTTTCAGTGCGGTTTGATTTGCTGCTTTATCACTTTCAGTTGCAAGCAGTAGGTATTCTGTCGTCATTTTCTGGATCAACAAACGTTGCCTGCCAGATAAGTTAATAATAGCTGCTAACTGATTGAGGTTTTCACCACAATAACTGCCATACATATCAACGAGTTTGTTGATTGATTTAATTAAAGGGAGGCTTTTTTCAGTAATGGCATCGTTATTTAATGTTTTCGTTGTTGTCGTTGCCTTAAACTCATCCCATAAAGCGGAAACTTTGGTAAGTTGCGCTAAGACTTTTTTATTTTTTACTTCAGTTAGATCTAATGCTTCATCACTGGTTTGTAAACCGATTAAAAGTGTTTCAAAGTGTTCATTGCTGGCTTTTAAGTTGGTTTTATTTTTTTCTGGATCAACTTCTAATGTAATTAATAAGGCTTCTTTCACCATTTTTTGTGCCAACATACGCTGCATGTCAGATACGTTAATTTTAATCGCTACCTGTGCCGCCATATCTTGCAAGGCGCTATCTGAGACTGATTTCAGTTCAGCTGAAAAATTTGAGAAATCATTTTCAGCATGTGTCATAAAAGGCGTGCTTAAAGCGAGTAGGGTGGCTAAGTAGAGTCGTTTCATAAAATAAAACCATTATTGTTGTTTGCTAAGCTAAGGAATAAGTACGAAATAACGTAGTATTTCAGGGCAATACCCATAAAGCGGAATCATTCATGGTATTTGTTTCTGTTCCTAAGCAAAGCATTGTGATATGAGGGGATCAATTGAGTGTATTCGTTGATAATAGTTGATTATATTATAGTCATTAATAGTGACAAGCAAGTACTCCTCGCTCTGCACAAAATCTGCATAAAACCCTCATCTGTTTTGCAATGCTGTTTGATAGACTAAATCCTGACAATGTTTCACAAGTACAGGAGATTCCACCATGACGATACTCGATAATAAAACGACACCTACTACTGATGATAGAGAAAATGTAGAAAATAATGCAGAACATGCAGAACATGCAGAACATACAGCACTTGATATGCAACTCTTTTGGCAAAGTTCTCGCGCTGGACAAGCGTTATTGTTTAGCTTATTTTCAGGCATTATTGGCGTAAACCTATTTGCTGATCTACCTTTAGGGCTTAATGTGCTGTGTTTTGCTGTATTAGCCCTGTTTGGCTTTGTGGGGATGCATTTTGTGCAGAAAGAGCCGATAAGCAAAATAGAAGGAGGACTTATCGGCTTAGTGCTGTTTTTTGTTGCCAGTTTAGTCTGGCGTGAATCAATAGTACTCAATACATTAAGTGTGATGAGCTTATTGCTGTTCCTTTTGAAATGGGTATTATCCTTATTTTAGTCAATGTGCTGTTTCTTAGTTTTGTCTGGGTGCAGTTTAGCTATTTTTTTGGTGGCGATGTGATGGTACAAGATCTTAACGGCCCGAGTTATTCCGAATATGCATGACGAGGATTTTTCCAATTATTAGTGATTGCGATCTTGGTGATGCTCTTGTTATTGAGCCGTTATGTGATGTTCAAACCCAACACATTAGCGCAACAACGTTGGTTTCAAGTGCTTGCAGGGGAGCTTGATTGTATTAACGTGGATTATCGAACTCTCCGCAGTACATCGTATGTTTCTTTATGTACAAGCCTATGGGCTCACCGAGTTACGTTTTTACAGTAGTATCATGATGCTCTGGGTAGCAGGTGTGTTACTTTGGTTTAGCCTCTCCGTAGTTGAGTACAGATATGATTCCTATCGTCGCACAGCATGTGCCCTATCATCACGAAAAAAACAAAAGCACAGCCTGCGCTTTATCAACCTTACTAATGCAAGCGGCTGTTTCGACAGACAATGATGAGAGTTGGTTAGCATGGCACTGGGCGCGTTATCAGAGTGAGCAGGCAATGAGGGAGATGGAGAGCGTTGGTTGTTCCCTTTGACATACTCCCTAAACTTGCGTATCAAATAAAGACCTTTTCCAGACTCTATGCACGTATTTGTTATGCTCCAAGCAAATCAAGTACTCAGCAAGACGCTATTAGAAACCTAAAAAGGTTACTGAAGAAAATAAAGTGATACTGCTAATGCTAATGAGATTGCCATCAAACAGGCAGTGCATTCAACGACTGAATCGCTGCCAATGCCTCTTTGGTTTCAGTAAAACGATCACAAATCGAATCCCATAAGCCGCGCATATCAAACTTATCAAGGGCTTCACTAAACGTCAGGCTATCGTTTCTCCCCATTAGTTTTATGTTGTTTTCCATTTGTATGCAATCAGCCACTGCCTCTTGATACTCTGCCCGTCGTCGTTCGGAGTCGCGTAATGGGCGTGCCTCAGCAGGGGCGATGCTGCCTGAGCCAAGGGTTGTTGGCAGTGCAGGCAATGGCATATCGAGGCGATCACTCTCCAAACGCATCAATAAGTTGGTTAAATACGCGATGGGACTGTTAACGGGATTACTGGTATTGCGTAGACGTTTGCTGAGCATATCCAAGAGGATTTGCTGCTTATCATTATCGGCACGTTGTAGCAGTTTTTTAGCATCATAACGT
>CAYNGN010000190.1:0-1080 GCA_964396615.1 uncultured Thiothrix sp.
TGGTTAAAATCATTGATTTTTTTATGGTTTTTTAGTAGCATTTAATCCCGAAAATATTCTGAATTATATAAAACATCAACAATGTCCTCTAAGTGACCCATAAAAAACACTGAATGCTTAGCTGTTAATACTTGAAAGCTTCTGTGTTTTTTAAGCGCTATTTATGTAGGAGTTAAGAGGCTGTTTTAAGGTCTCAATTTTTGCATTTAATTTATATGGCGATTAAAGGCTGGAAACTCGATATTGATGATTTAAATTTATAGTTTAAAGGTATTTTAAATTTTTCGGTCAATACCAAAGGAGTACAGTTTGAGTGTCATTAATTCTTTAGATTCTTTATTAGCTTTTCTACCCATTTGTGATAGCGAGCATCTTGTACAACTCCCCAGAAAACTCGACTTGAATGTCGATGAATTTGCTTCTTTCCAGCACTGGAGCGATGAAAAATATACCCGTAATTGCATTGCAAGAACAGACCATTATGAAGCGTTGTTGTTATGTTGGGAGCCTGGTCAATACACACCAGTGCATTCGCATGGTGGAAAAAACTGTTTAGTACATATGCTGTCGGGCAATCTTGTTGAGAAACGTTATCAGCAAGAAGATGATCTTGTTGAAACAAGTAAACAAGCAATGGTGTCTGGTGACTCTGCTTATATGCATGATAGTATGGGATATCACACGTTGACTAATCTTAGTGGTGAACGAGCGATGACGTTACATATTTATATGAATCCTATCTACCAATGTGAAGTTTATAATCCAACATTGAAAGAGTTTGATGTAAGACAATTATCGGATCATTCTTTCCAAGGCGAACTACTCAATGAGGTAGTTGGTTTATAACTCATATCATTGCCCATAAAGCGATTGGTATTTCTAGTATCCAGTGTTGTTATACGCGTTATTGCAGTGTATTAAATATGTATTAAATACAGGTTTAATATATATTAAAAATATTAATGTGATTATTTGTAATCTTAGGTAGGGATAGAAATAGACTATTATGTTCCTATCTGGGTTGTGGATAATGATATGAATTATAAGTATCGAAGTATCATTATTTAGCACTTTTTCCTA
>CAYNGN010000190.1:1090-3617 GCA_964396615.1 uncultured Thiothrix sp.
GTTTTTTTTTCTACTCAACTAATACTTGAGTAGAAAACATTTCCCCCTATTTTTTCTATTTTTTAGCCGTTCTGTTGAAAAATACAACGCATTATCAGAATGAATCTAACACGTTATGCATGCATAGCATAGCAATGGTAAAATAAGCGATTAGGTTGTATTAAAAATTTTTGTGTTATTTATTAAACTTTAAGGTTACTCATTACCATGAATATAGAAAAGGACTTGGAAACTTTTACGGATATTTTTGCTGCATTACGACATGATGAAATTGAAAATCCTGTCACAAAAACCATTGATGCTAAGGAGCTGTTTCAGCAGCTTGACTTATCACTGGGTGATGACCCCATATCAGATGATACCTTTAATGCTGCGTTAAAAGCATTGGTCTTGAATACGCCTAAGACAGCCAGTAACCGTTTTTTTAACCAACTTTTTGGTGGTCGAAAGAGCCGCGCTATATTGGGTGATTTATTAGCGGTTGTATTGAACAATAGTATGTATACCTACAAGGTCGGCGGCCCTCAAATAGGTATTGAAAAAGAAATTATCCAGCAAATTTGTAATAAAATTGGCTATGGCGAAGAGAGTGGTGGTACGTTCCCAACGGGTGGCTCTATGGCAAACTTTATGGGGTTGCTAATGGCGCGTGATCAGCATAATGCTGCTATAAAGCATAGAGGCGTTCAGGAAACCCTAATTGCTTATTCTTCGACAGAGTCGCATTATTCCATTGCTAAAAATGCCGCTTTTGCGGGGGTTGGGCGTGATAATATCCGTTATATTACTACGGATAATCAAGGCGCAATGAGCGCTGATGCCTTGGAGACACAAATTAGAGCTGATATTAAGGCAGGCTTAAGCCCCTTTTTCGTTAATGCAACGGCAGCGACAACTGTATTAGGTGTTTATGATCCCTTAGAAGATTTAGCAAGGGTTTGTAAGGAATATAAGGTCTGGCTGCATGTTGATGCTGCGCTTGGCGGAGCAGTTATGTTTAGTGAGGCATATAGCTATCTCCTAAAGGGAAGTGAATATACGGATTCATTTACCTTTAACGCACATAAAATGTTGGGTGTGCCTTTAAGTTGTAGCATGCTTCTGGCGCGTAATAAAAATCATTTGTATGAGTCTTTTAGTAATGATGCTGATTATTTGTATCAAGGCGATGATGATGATCTTAATTTAGGTAAAATGTCTATTCAGTGTGGTCGACGTAATGATGCGTTGAAGTTTTGGACGTTATGGAAATCAGTGGGGACAAAGGGGCTGGCTGAAATCGTGGATTATCAGTTTGAATTATCATCTCAGGCACATGAATATATAGAAAATAATTCTGATTATACGGTTTATAGCAAAAATCCTTCTGTTTCTATTTGCTTTAATTATAAAAATATTGACCCTAAATCATTATGTACTGCTTTGTATGAGGACCAAGAGGTCGTGGTAGGTTATGGGTCTTATGGCGATACCCGCTTTGTACGTATGGTTGCGGTTAATACGAATAATGAAGTGACGGATATGATGGATTTCTTTCGTATTGTGGAGGATTTTGTACAGCGTAAGGGCGATGCTTTGGAGAAGCTTGAATAGTTTTTTGAGGGTGAGAAAACAAATGTGATAAAGGGGGAATTGTAATATTTCCCCCTTTAGTTTTTGCTTTTGAGTTATTGGTATTTCTTTAAATTGCTAAAGGATGGCGATAGGTGTTTATTCTGTTTGCCCATCCTGCTAACCAGCGCCGCTCATTGCGACGTGGTGGTGAGTTTCTAACTCTTCGTTGTAATACTGATAATGCTGAATTAGAGAAGTTATTTAAGGCTTGTTGTCCTGGTCGGCTTGGCTGCATGTTTTCTAGTACTTGTAAGAGTCCCCAGTTTTGTCCTCTATAGCCACCGTTACGACGTAAGCCTTCACCTTTAAAGTTTACATAGTCAACTAATGCATACCAGCCTCCTGGGGTGTTTGCGACAGCATTAAGGTTGCTTGCTACATGAGAGCGGAGGTGAGAAGGTGTTTTTCTTACCAAGTTAGGCATGGCACGTTTTGCACGTTGAATAATATATTCTGCTTGTACATCGCGGGTAGCGAAGAGCAAATCTTCAAGTTGTCTTATTTTATACGAGCCTTTTTGACGCATGAGCTGGCTTCTGCTCCTCCAAGGAGCGCCTGAATGTTTGGCTTGTCTTAACCAAGGGGGTAAAGCAATGCCGCGGCGTTCCATGTGGGTTAATAGTCCAGGAAAGCTATTGCCAAATGTATGTTTTCGGGGACCTGCTGGATACCATGTCCAATGGCCAATTCCCATTGCGGCAAAGTTCTCACCATGATTCCAGTGTACTAACTTGCTTTTTACGCTTCCTGCTTCATTTCTAAAAATACGATTACCAATGCTATGTAGTTCGCGCTTACTATGGGAAGGTGCTGCTAGTTGACGTTTGGGATTGTAAGTATAAGAGCGGTTTTGCCGTGGTAACGGTTGTATATATTGTTGTCTTTTAGGAATGAATATTTGCTGGTGTTTTCT
>CAYNGN010000190.1:3627-5909 GCA_964396615.1 uncultured Thiothrix sp.
GCACACTAGATACACCAAACCCAAGGGATTTGGCTTTTTTTTGTCTTGGTTTAGTCACTGTCGTTTTGGGAACTTTTTTTGTTGAAGGAGTTGCTTCTGGTATATTGACTTTTTGTTGACTACATGCAGTTATGCTTGATGCTAAAACAAGCAAAGAAATGATTGAGGTTGAATTTTTCACTGATTATGCCCTTAAGTTTTAATCTTGGAAAGTGGTGTTTTTACCGTAAATCTCGTTTATCATGGGAATGATAGGTTTAAGCTGAGGGTGCAGAGGTTATGTATCCAGTTTTTCCCTACAAAACTGACAGTAGCCCAAACACTAAGTGGTGTTCAATATAAGCGAGGTTTGTTAATGATAAGTAAGACGTTTTTTTTAATCATTTGGTTCTAAGTATTTTTCATTTTTGCTATTGAAATAAAAAATACTTATGTTTTAATAAGTTATTTATTAAAACATGAGGGTATTGCTAGTAACGTCTATAAAGATCATGGTTGCCAGTTTATCGTTTTGCTTATAAATTATCTATTACTTACTGGCTAAATGGTTAAAAAATGATCTTTTTTGTGAGCGAATATTGTGAAGGAAGGAATCTATATTGTATAAAATAATTAAACTAAGTGCTTATCTAAGAGTCAAATCAGAGTAAATTATTTTTGCTGTACTTGAAAAAAGGATAATAGGTCTTACTTTTATACTATAACGAAATAGTGAGGAGCATAATATGCATACGCTAGCAGCAGCTTATAATATTGGGGAAATTATCTACCATCGTAATTTTAATTATCGTGGTGTTATTGTTGATGTTGACCCTAATTTCCAAGGAACGGATGAATGGTATGAAAAAAATGCAGTAAGTCATCCAGCAAAAGACATCCCTTGGTATCATGTTTTGGTTAGTGATGAAGATCTTGTTACTTATGTTGCGCAAAGCAATCTTGAGTTATCTTTGTTGCCTGAGCCTTTAGATCACCCTATGTTAGAGTCTATTTTCTCAGGTTATAATGAAGGTAAATATAATCTACGAATGCGTTTGAATTGATGTTATTCAATCAGATGCATAATCTATCTAATAAGCGATAGTTTTTGATGGATTGGTTTTCCAATGCTAGTTATTTAGGAGCCTTTCTGGTTGGGTTGACGGGAGGTGTTCATTGCATGGGTATGTGTGGTGGCATTGTAGCCGCACTAACCCCTGAGGTAGCCGTTTCTAACTGCCAGCAGAATGATTGGCAGCGTTTTATTATTTTGTTGGGCTATAATTTGGGACGTATCACCAGCTATAGTCTTGCGGGAGCGTTGGTTGGTGGTTTAGGCGGAAGTGTTTTTTCATTGGCTGAGCTTAATTATAGTCGGCAGATTATGTTGCTGATTGCTGCTTGCTTTATGTTATCGTTGGGCTTGTATCTAGCAGGTGTGTGGCATGGTATTACCTATCTTGAGCGTTATGGCAAGTATCTTTGGCGCTATATCGAGCCATTAAGCCGTCCTTTTATCCCTGCAACTACTCTTGCTAAAGCCGTACCACTTGGGTTTTTCTGGGGTTGGTTGCCCTGTGCGATGGTTTATACCATTTTGATGTGGGCAGTATCCGCAGGAAGCGCTGAGCAAGGTGCATTACTTATGCTGGCATTTGGGCTGGGTACATTGCCTAATTTATTAGCGATGGGCTATCTTGCAACGCGATTAGCGGTTTTAACGCGTCATCCTGTTGTACAAAAAACGGTTGGTTTGTTATTGGCAAGTATTGCGTTATGGATGCTTTATAATGCTGTAACCATTAGTGATGTGTCTAGTGTTTAAGTAAGACAGATAGTTCTTCAAATTTCTTCTGCATTTCTCTATGGTGATTTTTTGTTTTAGTTTGTCGATATGTTGACGATTGGCTGAAATAGCAGGGCTGTTTAATAATATTTCTATATCAGCAAAGACATCAATCTGATCTTCACTGAGTGATATTTTATTGATACCAGTGTTTCCAACCCTTTTCATAGTAATCTACTAGGCGATGGTTTCGTAAGTCATTGGCTTCGACATTTATTTTTGCCATGTCTGCTGCGAAAATGTGCATTGTTTGCATAATGGCAGGTTTTAAGTAGTGTAAGGGAATAGTAGGGGATTGTTGTACCCAATTAGTATTCATTCTGCTGGCAAGGATAAAACCCCATTCACCAAAACTGGGAATATAACTGTGGTAAGGTCGTACGACCCATGATTGATGTTGATGAATACTGGCGATGCTTTGATAAATCGACCAGTACGCTTCACGGGTGTAAAGTGG
>CAYNGN010000191.1:0-5890 GCA_964396615.1 uncultured Thiothrix sp.
ACACACAAAATCTCCTTATTTAATAGCTTTCTCATAAACAAATAAGAAAGTAAAGCAGTGATACTTAAAAGCATGCCGATAAAATAGAACATCAAACTGTTAGTTTACGAATGTTATTATTAAGACCTAACAAATAATATAAACCACCTCGTCTTTTGCTACTAAAAACACATAATAAACCAAAAACAATAGTTTTTAATCTAAAGAAACACGATGTAAATTAATAACAGGAGGAAGCTTTCGACAAAACCCAAACACCTACTCAAATCAATAAGCGAGTTAAAGTATTTTATAAAGTGCAAAGAGACACCATTGGGTTACAGTAAAATACTCAACAAAACTAAACAAAACCAAAAACTTTTATCGCCACATAAAAAATAATGATTGCCTCATCAGCCCGCTTGTTAACTATCGACTATACAGCACTGAGAAAAAAAATCGAGTGAAAATAATACAAAATATAACTTTATTCACAACGATATATAAGAAAATAAATAGCCTGAACAATAAAGTTATACTTGGAGATTCTTTCGATAACTAAAAAATGTCGAATAATAAAATGCAAACAGTATACAATCCCGCCCTTTTATAACAATCAACATTGCTATTCCCTTCTAACATCATACCGTTTATCGTGTTTTTTAGTATTTTTAAGGAAGTACTGAGACGATTATTTTTTATACACACTCATGCTATTCACTGTTTTAGCAAGCTAAATAACACATAATAAAAACGCTATACTACTGATTAAATTTAAAATATACCCACATAGTAACAATTATAAAAAAAACTAGACGGCGAACAAAAACACTACAGTAATGACGTTAAAATATCATAATATACTGATTTACATTGAACTATTATTTATACCAATAATCAATAAATATAATGAGTTATTGGATACTCATATTTAATAATGTGAATATTTTTGTATATAAAGCTGGTGTAAGTTCAACATGAAGTCAAAAGCACGTAATAACAAGCTGACTTTAAATTGTACTAACTATGTGTAATATAAAGAGAGACTTGGATTTCTCAGGTAACATAATTGAGTTGCAAATATGATAATAACAAAACTAATTGCCCATAGGGGTGACAACAAGAATTTTCCAGAAAACTCCTATAAAGGCATTAAAGCAGCACTGCAAGCAGGCGCTCGATATATTGAATTTGACATTCAAATGACAACAGATAAACAATTTATTGTTCATCACGATGCTGACTTAAAACGTACAGCAAAAAAAGATATCTCTGTTTTTGCTCATAATTATGATGATCTAAGAAAATTTAGCATTCATGAGTCAACACGTTTTAACAATGCTCACTATCCTACGCCTATTTCCTTACTCTCTGACATTCTACAACTGATGAAAGAATATCCAGACTCAACCGCTTTTGTTGAAATAAAAACACAAAGCCTTAAAGAGTGGGGTAAAGAAGTCGTAATGAATGCACTTCTTCCATTATTAGCGCCCTACCAGTCACAATGTGTGCTTATCTCATTCAATTCACTCGCACTTCACTATGCAAAACAACACAGCACACTAAAAACAGGCTGGGTAATAAAAAAATATAACGCTAAAACCCATGAAAAAGCAGAAAATCTACGCGCTAATTTTTTAATTTGTGATTACAAAAAACTCCCTAAAAATAAAGCACCATGGCAAGGTAACTGGGAATGGATGCTATATAGCATTAACAAACCTGAAACTGCTTTTTATTATGCGCAACAAGGGATTCGTTATATTGAAACTGATGATATCCAACAGTTACTCGCATCACCGTTATTACAAACACGAAAAGCAGCCTAACGGATCATTTACACATCCACATTTAGCATAGTTCAACACTTTAGGTTGATTTATATCCGTATTATCTGATTTTCTACGGCATCTTGAGTATGAAACGTATATGATGGATACCCTTTAAATCCAAGCTACTCATAACAATAATGTCAGATATAAAACAAGGCGCATTAGTTTGCTACAAAAGCAAAGCAGCAGCAGTAACAGGAATCAGTGATAAAATTGACATTGCTTTCCTTAAAGTCACGAAACGCGTACGTGATAAAGATATAACCCTACTGCATTCTGGCCCTATTAAAGATACCACAACACTTGATAACACCTTGCCCACGTCACTCGACACACTTGATGAAACCCTCGAGTTACTCGAAGATGAAACCACGACATTAAAAGAACTAGCAGAACTGCTGTATGGTGAATTCACCGCACAAAGCGCATGGTCTAGCTGGATGCTTGTTATGGATGGACTCTATTTTGAAGGGGAACCTAACAGTCTTAAAACACGCCCTCTAGCCACTATTCACGCTGAAAAAGAACAACGTGCTGCAAAGCAACAACAACAAGAAGCATGGAATAACCTCATTGAACGGATAAAAAAAGGTAAGATTCAAGAAGAAGATCGCGCTCATCTTGTTGAAATAGAACAAGTTGCCACCAATGAACGCGAGCATAGTCGTATTCTAAAAGCCCTTGACCTCCCTGAAAAAAAAGAAGTGGCACATACTCTACTACTGAAAGTAGGCTACTGGGAAGAAACATACAACCCTTGGCCGAGACGCATGGGTGTAACGATGGGGAAACTTGACTTCCCCATTCCTGAAGCTGTTGAATCTAACCGACGTGATATGCAACACCTTACCGCATGGGCTATTGATGATGTAGGCAATCAAGATCCTGATGATGCCATCTCGCTGGAAGGCAATCGTTTATGGGTACATATTGCTGATGCATCTTCTCTTATAAAACCCGATTCTGAACTCGATAAAGAAGCCCGTTCACGCGGCACTAACCTCTATTTACCTGATCAAGTCATTCATATGCTACCTAGAGGTATTACTGAGCAATTAGGCTTAGGTTTACACGAACAAAGCCCTGCATTATCCATTGGCATGAACATAAGTGATACAGGCGAGTTAGAAGATATTGAAGTCTGCTTTTCACAACTAAAAGTAACCCGTACGAGCTATGACGCTGCGGACACAGAAATGGAGACCACATTTGCGACTCTAAAAGCCGTCACTGATCGCTACCATCAACGACGCATCAATAACAATGCAGCAACACTCAGCTTACCTGAAGTGAATATCTCCGTAACAGAAGGGCATATATCCATTGATCCCTATCCCAAGAGTGAAAGTCGTGCAATGGTCGCAGAAGCAATGCTGGCAGCAGGAGAAGCGATTGCCAGCTTTTCCCTAGAACATAACATTCCTATACCCTACGCTTACCAACCAGAACCTTCAGAAATCCAACACCCCGAAACACTCTCCGAACATTATGCCTATCGCCGCTGTTTTAAAGCGTCACGCCATGCGACAGAACCGGCTTCGCACTTTGGTTTAGGTCTACCACACTACACCCGTGTCACAAGTCCATTAAGACGCTATCTTGACTTAGTGGTACACCAACAATTACGGGCTTTTCTAACCGATCAACCCTTATTAGAACGAGAAGCATTAATCGAACGTATTGGTCTTGCTGACGAAGCCTCTTATGCCTCACGTAAAGCAGAACGTTTTTCTAAACAACACTGGACAATGCTCTATCTTAAACAGGAAGAAAGCTGGAAAGGCGACGCTGTTGTTGTTGGGCTTGATGAACGAAAAGTGACATTAATGCTACCTGAGCTGGCTTTGGAACCCAAACTGCGGCGTAAAGACAGTATGGCGTTAGATCAATCGCTAACGGTAGAAGTGCAATCAATCAATATTCCTGATTTACATGTAGGATTTCGCATTAGTTAGTCAACGCGTCAACAGTATAAATATTCACACCATCTTGCCCTGCAAGAATCAATACATCAGCAGGACGATGTGCAAAAATACCTACCGTCACTACGCCTGCCAATTGATTAATACTGGCTTCTAATCCCAATGGATCAGTAATTCTCATTCCTTTTACATCAAGAATAATATTACCATTATCCGTGATAAAACCTTCACGCAACTCAGGCGTACCGCCTAACGCCTCAATCTCACGCGCCACCCTATTTTGTGCCATTGGAATCACTTCAATCGGCAATGGAAACGCACCTAAGGCATCAACTAACTTACTATCATCAGCAATACACACAAATTTATCACTACCGCCTGCAACAATTTTTTCCCGCGTTAACGCACCACCACCCCCTTTAATCAAATGCAAAGCTTTCGTCGATTCATCAGCACCATCAACATAGAGCGATAACTGTCCTGCTTCATTAAAATCTAAAACAGGAATCCCATGATCTTTCAAACGTTCTTCACTAGCAACAGAACTCGCTACTGTTGCCTTAACCTTATCTTTAATCGTTGCTAATAAATCAATAAAATGGTTGGCAGTCGATCCTGTTCCAATACCCACAATCATATTAGGTTCAACATATTCTATTGCAGCTTGTGCTGCTGCTTTTTTCAAATCATCTTGAGTCATCATGTTTCCTCGCTTAGTTAATAATAGCTCGACATAATACCCAATAAGAAATAGTAAGTGCTAGACAAATTATCGTTATTCGCTGTTTTCCTTCAGTTACAGAACAACATTTTTAATGTATAACAAGCTATTTTGGTTAAAAAATAATGAGTAATCATTTTGAATGGCGCATTGAACATATATTAACCAACCGATTGACAATAAAAATATTCGCCTTACACTCTCGTAAAACCCATTTTATAGTAACAATAATAGTCATTTATGCGTTTATTTTATACAGTTTTATTCACCCTTTCATTACTGAACCTTTATGCCTGTAAAGAAAATGAGACCGATAACACCGTGTTTAAATGCGAATCAAACACTGATATCAACAACAATATGCTAAAACTTGTCAACCAAGCACGCGCCCAAGAAAGAGCCTGTGGCAACCAGCTCTATCTTGCTGCTCCTGCACTACAGTGGAATCAGCAACTGGTTCGTGCCGCACGTACTCATGCCACAGATATGGCGAATAATGACTTTTTTGACCATACTGGTTCAGATAACTCAGTGGCTGCATCACGTATACAAAATGCAGGTTACTCATGGGTTGCCATTGGTGAAAATCTCGCAGGTGCTTTAGAAACCTCAGCAGAAGTCGTTAACACACTACTGCGCAGTCCAACACACTGCGCAGTCATCATGAACCCGCAATTTCGTGAAATGGGCGCGGCCTGTCAAAGCAAAACTGACAGTGAATTAATTCTTTACTGGGCGCAAGAGTTTGGTTCACGCTAAATATCCCTCTATTGGTTCTGCTTGCGCAATATTTATTGCCAGCGTATTGTTCCCAACATGAACAGACTACTGATTGAAAAAATATTAAAAGCGCGAGTCTATGATATCGCTAGAAACACGCCGCTTGATTTAGCTCCTCGGCTATCAAAACGCCTAACGAACCATGTCTATCTTAAACGCGAAGATCTACAAGATGTCTTCTCGTTTAAACTACGTGGCGCATTTAACTGCATGTATCATTTAACCGATGAAGAAAAACAACGCGGAGTTGTCGCCTCTTCAGCAGGTAACCATGCTCAAGGTATTGCCATGGCAGGGGCTAAACTGGGTATTAAAACCACCATTGTCATGCCACGCACAACCCCTGAAATAAAAGTTGAGGCGGTAAAAGACAGAGGGGGTCATGTCGTGCTTACTGGCACGAGCTACGATGAAGCCTATGCGCACGCTTTAACATTGATTAAAAGCGAACGACTTACTTTTGTTCACCCCTTTGACAACCTTGATGTCATCGCAGGACAAGGTACCATTGGTATGGAACTGTTGCGCCAACACCCAGATCCTATTGATGCTATTTTTATCCCTATTGGTGGCGGTGGCTTAATCTCAGGTATAGGAAGCTATATCAAATATCTTTCCCCTGAAACCAAAATTATTGGCATAGAACACGAAGA
>CAYNGN010000192.1:0-5345 GCA_964396615.1 uncultured Thiothrix sp.
ATAACACGTCATATCATAAGATATTTACAGATTATATTGAGCTGTTGCGTACCCCGTTTAGCTAGAAAACCGTAATTTTTTCTTGTTCAAATATGATGAATAGAATCTTCTAGTTTGATACTAGTTTTTCTACACTTTTGACAAGTTTTATTGGCAAAAATCAGTTCTGAAATTATCATCGGTTTCAAGATGGATGGGGTTTAAGCGGTATTATTAATTAGGAGCATACGGGAAGCAAACACCAATTTTACCCAGTGGGTATTGACATTAGTACTAACTTCCCGTACCTTCACGCGCTTTATATAACAAGTCCTTACTGTTTCAGGACGTTCAATCATTACCAAGGTGATCAAGCATGAAACGCACATTCCAACCTAGTAACTTAAAACGTAAACGTACTCACGGCTTTCGTGCCCGTATGCGCACCGTTGGTGGACGTAAGGTACTAAAAGCACGCCGCGAAAAAGGCCGTGCTCGTTTAACTCCCTAGCAGTACTGAGTGACAGAAAAACAAGAGCCAGCAAGTTTTCCGCGTGAGCTAAGGTTATTAACGGCTAAAGCTTACCAGCAAGTATTTGCTGGCTCTTCTCGTTTTGGCAATCGTCATATTACGATTCTTGCTACCAAAAATGGCTTGGCACATCCTCGCTTGGGTATGGCTGTCTCTAAAAAATGCGCCAAAAAAGCCGTTGATAGAAATCGTCTTAAGCGCCTAGTGCGTGAAAACTTTCGACAAAACCAGCATACACTCCCTGCCGTAGACCTTGTCGTTATGTTTCGCCCAACCGTTCTAACACTTAACAACGCCCTTGTTCGTGAACAAATTGAGTTGCAATGGCGTTTTATTCAAAAAAAAATAGGCTCTCCTCAAACAGCACCGCAAAAAGAAAATGATTTGCAAACTGAGCAAACCTAAGTTACGGACATAAACTATGGAACAGCAACGCCCCCTTCTCTATCTGACCCTTATTTTCCTTGGGTTTATGATTTGGACGCAATGGCAACAAGATCACGCTCCTCAACCCATCATTCCTGTCGCGAGTGAAAGCACGAACACAGCAGCACAGCAAAATGTACCAACAGGTGATGCTACACTGCGCAATGCAAGCAAGGTTGACATCCCCCAACAAGCATCCAAGGCCCAACAAACAAGCGTAAACCAAAATACGACAAACCAGAATACAGCACAAAGCGCTATCATTAGTGTCAAAACGGATACGCTTGATATTCAAATCAATACCTATGGGGGAGATATTGTCCATGCGGCTTTACCAGCCCACCCTATTAGCCTTGAAGAACCTGATGTCGCCACCGTTATTTTGGATAGTTCAAAATACTATTCTGCACAATCAGGTTTAAGCCATAATAAAATTAACGGGCAAGACACCCGCAACCTAGCTCCGACACACCATGCAACCTATAGCAGTAGTAAGGGCAGCTACACCCTAGAAAACAGCGATGATACACTCGTTGTACCACTCATATGGGATAACGGCAAAGGCATCACTGTCACCAAACGCTATACGTTCAAACGTGGCTCCTACCTTATTGGCGTTGAGCACGAAGTAAAAAACAATTCAGGTCAAACATGGTCAGGCTTTGAGTACCGTCAGCTACGTCATGGCCCTGTCGTACAACAAGGCAGCTTTCTTTCAGGTGCACAAGCTTATGTGGGTACTGCTTACTATAACTTCGAGGACGGTGCTTATCACTACGAAAAACTAAAATTTGGTGATTTCGCTGACCCTGATGAAAAGCTCAATAAAGCCATCAAAGGCAGCTGGGCAGCCATGCTAGAACACTACTTTGTCAGTGCATGGATCCCACAACAAGACCAAACCAATACCTTTTACAACACCTTTATCCCCAGCAATGTACCCAGCTATATCATTGGCTTAAAAAGCCCAGTCATTGAAATTGCCAATGGTGCAAGCCATACCTTTAAAAATAGCTTTTATGTGGGTCCAAAAGACCAAGAATCACTTGCAGCCATTGCCAATGGCCTTGATATGACCGTTGACTATGGTATTTTCTCCATTTTCTCCAAGCCAATATTCTGGTTGTTACAAATGTTTCATGGTGTTTTTGGCAACTGGGGTTGGGCAATTATTTTTGTCACCTTAACGATTAAGCTTTTATTCTTCTGGCCTTCGGCGATTAGTTATAAATCCATGGCAAAAATGAAGAAACTTGCACCAAAAATGAAAGAAATGCAGGAGCGTCATAAAAATGATCCTCAAGCAAAGCAAAAAGCAATGATGGAATTTTATCGTAAAGAAAAAATCAACCCCTTTGGTGGTTGTTTACCTATGCTGATTCAGATTCCTGTATTTATGGGATTGTACTGGGTATTACAAGAAAGTGTTGAATTACGCCAAGCACCGTGGATATTATGGTACAACGATCTTTCAATTATGGATCCTTATCTTGTTCTACCATTATTAATGGGCGCAAGCATGTGGTTTCAGCAAAAACTCAATCCACCACAAATGGATCCGATGCAACAAAAAATATTCCAATGGTTACCCGTTGTGTTTACCGTAATGTTCCTCTTCTTCCCTGCTGGACTTGTGCTTTACTGGGTGGTAAACAACATCCTCTCAATGGCACAGCAGTGGTATATCAATAACAAAATCATTGATAACAAATAACACCATAGCAGCCATTGCAACGCCATCTGGACGAGGTGGCGTTGGTATTGTTCGTCTGTCAGGCTCACGAACAAACATTGAGACAATTGCCAACGCCATACTCGGCCACCTTCCCCCACCACGCAAAGCAAGTTACCAACCTTTTCTTGATGCCCAGCAACAGGTACTTGATGATGGTATTGCCCTTTACTTCCCCGCCCCACACTCATTTACAGGTGAAGACGTACTAGAACTACAAGGGCATGGTGGGCGTATTGTGCTAGATATGCTGATAAAACGCTACCTAGAACTAGGCGCACAGCCTGCTAAACCAGGCGAGTTTTCTGAACGTGCTTTTCATAATGACAAACTAGATCTTGCCCAAGCAGAAGCAATCGCTGACCTGATTGACAGTAGCTCAGAACAAGCGGCACGTTCTGCGGTGCGCTCATTGCAAGGTGAATTTTCAGCTAAAGTCAATGAGCTACTGGAAGCGTTAATTCAGTTACGCATGTATGTTGAAGCTGCCTTAGACTTTCCTGATGAAGAAATTGATTTTCTTGCTGATCAATCCGTACTGGGCAAATTACAAACCATCCAACAACAATTAAAAACGCTCGCCAAAAATGCCAAGCAAGGCAGTCTCTTACGCGATGGGATGCATCTTGTTATTGCAGGCCGCCCTAATGCTGGAAAATCCAGCTTGCTCAATGCACTCGCTGGTCAAGAAACAGCGATTGTCACCGATATTGCCGGCACAACACGTGATGTACTACGAGAATCCATTAACCTTGATGGTATGCCACTACATATTATTGATACTGCTGGCTTACATGACAGTGATGATCCTGTTGAACAAATAGGTATCCAACGGGCATGGGAGGAAATACATAAAGCTGATCTGATTATTTTACTCATGGATAGCAGCATTGGTTTTGCTAAAGAAGAACAAGACATACTGAACCAAATGCCAACACAAATTCCTGTATTACAGGTTTTTAATAAGATTGACCAAGCAATAGCCGATAAAAATAATGATATAAATAACAAAGAAAGCCTCTTTATTTCAGCAAAATATGGTCAAGGTATTGATAGCTTAAAACAAGCATTGAAACAACAGGTTGATTATCAACCTGAAAGCGAATCCACCTTTATTGCTCGCCGTCGCCACTTACATGCACTACAAGAAACACAACAAGCAGTAGATCATGCTGAAATTCAGCTAACCCGTTATCACGCAGGTGAATTAATGGCAGAAGAGTTGCGAATAGCACAAGAGGCACTAGGAAAAATCACAGGGACATTTACTGCTGATGATTTATTAGGTGAGATTTTTAGTTCGTTTTGTATTGGTAAATAAGTACCAAGAACCCCCTTAGAAACGAGGAGGAAATAAGTTGAGTAATTATGACGACCAATCTTTGTTCTACGCAACGATTGAGATCATTTCATCAGGGACAAAAAGACAAGTCAGAATGCTCAAGTTATTTCCTCCTCTTTCCTTAGCTAGAGCTAACAATAAAAAGGTATCCATTAGTTAGTAAATAACAATACTATGCAAGCTTAACGGTTAATAACTCTAATCCTTACTACCCCCCATTTGCTGCATCATTTGTGTTAAAAGCTGAGTTAACAATGTAAATACTTTCTCTAACAACTGGTCTTTTCCTGCTGTATCAGCTCCTTCAGCTCCCACTCCATCACTTGCACCTAAAGTACCCATCGCACCCTCTTCAACTGCTACTACCTCAGCAGATTGACCTTGTAGCATTTCAACAATTTGTGTCAATAGCTTAAGTATATCGGTCATTCCTTCTTCATCACCTGCGTCAGAGCTTTCTTCTTCACTAGCAGTCTCTTCAACACCTGATGCCTCACCTACATCCATTCCACTCTCTTTACCTGCAACGCCCCCTATTGGCTCTTCTGCTTCACCTTCACCACTTTCTGCAGCGCTCACAGCTCCATCAGTAGGTTTGCCTTGCATCATTGAGACAAGTTCTGTTAATAACACAAGCAGTGGTTCTAGTAACTGTACAATGCCTTGTGAATCACTTGACTCTGTACTTCCTTCTTCAGCTACAAAACCACTTTCATCAGCCGCTTCAGTTTTACCTGAAGAACTTGCTGATTCAGCAGCACCCCCTACACCTTCTCCATTCTCTGGCGCAGAAGCTGCATCAGCAGATTTTTCCTGCATCATCTCAGTCATTTGTGTCAATAACTTCAACAGCTCCTGTAATAACGACATAGTATCTTGGACATCCATTGCTCCCTCAGCACCTGTCGTTTCTACACCCGTTACACCTTCAGTTTCTGCAACTTTTCCTGACTCTCCTACATCTTCTGTGTCACTTACCCCCATAGCATTGCCATTACCTAAAGCTTCATTAGCTGAGCTACCTGCACTTGCGGCACCTTTTTCTTCCTCACCAGAACCGTCACTACCTACAGAGCTAGGTGCTTCATCAGCCTTTTCACCTGCACTAGACATACCACTTTCGCCTTTATCAGCTTCTGCACCAGATGCTTTATCTTGCAACATTGAAATTAGCTGTGTTATGAGCTCAAGCATCATTTGCAATAACTGTGCTGGATCTTGAAAGTTCATTGCCCCTTCATCACCACTAGTACTATCAGCCCCCATCACACCTTCTGCTCCTTGTGCTTCTGTAGCGCTTGAGGCAGATTCCTTAGCTGATACTGACTCACTAC
>CAYNGN010000192.1:5355-5873 GCA_964396615.1 uncultured Thiothrix sp.
TGCACCATCAGCCATTAAATCCATTAACTTAGCAATCAACGACATTAAGCTATCTGCAATACTCGTTGCTCCTTCCTCTTTTGATGCAAATTGTGTTGAGTTTTCTGCATCCGTAGTATCTACTGATGCAGGTGATGAATTATTCATTCCATCCTCAGACTTTGACATAGCACTACTTCGATCAGAGAGTAAACTACTTAGTCCATTACTAGCCCCTCCTTCTTTAAGCGCCTGCTGAAAACTATCTGAAGAAAAAGTACTATTTTTTGAACCTACTGAAGCGCCCATTTTATCGAGATGAGAACCCCCCATATCATTTCTAGAAGCTCCAGAAAAACCACTAACTTTTGAATCACCGAAAGACATAATATTAATCCTTTAATAATAAACAATACTATCGCCAATATCGCCAAAAACCATTATAAAGAACAAGAACCCTATCCATTAACATTAGCGAAAATCATTGATAAAAAATCATAGGTGAAAAAACAGGTAGCCCGACCACCCAAACCTGCCAC
>CAYNGN010000193.1:0-1076 GCA_964396615.1 uncultured Thiothrix sp.
TGGTATTGATGTTTTCATTTTGGATGGGGTGGATTAAGCCCACAGGCGTTGCTTAATGGCGACTACCTTTAATGTTACGCATTAATAACACGTATTTTTCTCCTGCACTGATTCCAAGTATTACCGCACTTATTGTTTTTGTGGTATTAGTTTCATTGGGATTCTGGCAGCTAGATAGAGCAGAAGAAAAGCGTATTATTGAACATGAAATTCATAAGGCACAAGCCCAACAAGCATTGAATTTGAATGTTTATTTAACGGGGGAAATGCCTGCAAGTTTATTGGAAAAAATTTACCATAGCGCTGAAGTCGAAGGGCGTTATGATAATGAACATCAGTTTTTATATGATAATCGCACTCATAAAGGAAAACCTGGATACCATGTTCTCACGCCTTTGCGTTTGAGTGATAGTAAAGTAGCCGTACTTATCAATCGTGGTTGGATTCCTTATACTGGTTCGCGCGATAATATTCCCAGCATTCAAGTAACAAATGAAAAACAAATTTTTCTTGGTAAAATAAGAAAGCCAAGTCAATCTATTGTGTTGAGTGATATACGACAAGCAGCGATGAAATTTCCTGTCACAATACAGAATATTTCAGTAGCTGCATTATCAAGAAAATTGGGGTATCCATTATTGCCTATTGTTATAGAGCTTGATAAAGCACAGTCTTTAGGATTTGTACGGGAATGGCAACCTTATTATGGGAAAATAGATAAGCATATTGCCTATGCCATTCAGTGGTTTTTGATGGCTGCTATTCTGCTGTTTCTTTACGTAAAACTGAATACCAAGAGAACTGTGCCAAAAGAATCTTGAGTAACGAATAAATATTGTTTTTTGACAGTGAGCTGCCCTTAGCTACCCCTTTAAAAAACAATGAGATGATGAATTTACACGAAAAATTGGCATCCTTCATAATTGTCAAAAATAGTTTACAGTTTGAAACCTGCTAGGAATTGCACTGAGACCGAACGTTGTTTGAGCGTAGCGAGTTGAGTGAGATTGAAGGGCGAATCCTAGCAGGCTGAATTGTTAACTAAAATATGGAAGATACCGAAAAGTTTTATTTTT
>CAYNGN010000193.1:1119-5862 GCA_964396615.1 uncultured Thiothrix sp.
TTGCTTTTGCATTGTTCACAACGATAGGTTTGTTTTGTGGAGTCGTATTGTCTCTACGACTGTGATCATTTTGGAGGATGATTTAATGTCTGGTTCTCATGAAAAATTACCCATGATCTTTTGGGTACAAATTGCATTAGTACTGATTGTAGGTGCTATTTATCTTATGACCCCTGCTGCACCTAAGCATCATGATACTGAAGGTGAAGGGCATGAAGCTAGTGCTGAAACAAAAGCCGCTCTCGAACCTGTGGGTAAAGTGGCTGTTAAAGAAGCAGGTTCTACGGGTGGTGTAGCTCGCAGTGGCGAATCCATTGTTAAAAAAACCTGTGCAGCTTGTCATATTGCTGGTGTTGCTAATGCTCCAAAACTGGATGCAAGTGGCAAAGCTGCTTGGGCAACGCGTATGACTGCTGAAAAAGGTCTTGATGGTCTGGTTGTATCCGCTAAAAAAGGTAAGAATGGTATGCCGCCTAATGGCGCTGATCCATCATTGAGTGATGATGAATTAAAGGTAGCTATTGTCCATATGCTAGGTCAAGTAGGTATTGAGATAGCTGCTGAAGAAAGTGCTCCCGCTAAAGCTGAAGATACAACAAATACAATGAAGGTTGCTGATGCTACTGTAGAAACGCAAAAAGATGAGTCTACAGAAAAGCCTGCTGTTACAACTATGGCTGCTTCTGCTGTGTCCATGAAGGAAAAGGTCGCTGATAAGAGTGCAGCAACATCTGCTACTGTCATAGCTGTAGAAGAAAATTCAGTAGCTACAACTGAGGAAGTGAAAGAACCGTCATCTCCTGCTGAGCCTGTGGCACCTAAGGCTGAAACAGTAACAGCTCCTGCTGCCCCAAAAGCTGCCACTATGCCAACAGCAGAAGTTCCTGCTGCTCCTACTGCCCCAAAAGTTGAAGAAAGTCAGCCAGTACCCGTAGAAACAACTCCTACACCTGAAGTAGCTGAACCAACAACAGAAGAAGCTAAACCTGTTCCAGCAGTAGAAGAAACTAAATCAGTAGCACCTACTGCCAATGAGACGGCAGCTATTGATCTTGTTGCTGGAGAAAAAACGTATAAGAGTATATGTTTTAGTTGTCATGATCTGGCGGTTGCCAATGCGCCAAAGCCTGGTGATAAAGTAGCATGGGCAGCAAGGATTGCTAAAGGTATGGATGCGTTATATAACACTGCTTTAAAAGGGGATAGCAAGATGCCCACAATGCCTGCAAAAGGTGGTAACCCAACCCTGAGTGATAGTGACGTGAAAAATGCGGTATCGTATATGGTAGAATTAAGTAAATAATTGATATGCTCTTTTGAAGCAAGGCTAAATGATTTAGTCTGTTAAGCACAAAGCCAATAAAAAAGGCTCCGTTACTAATAACGGAGCCTTTTTTACCTTTTAGTTATTAAAAAATAGTACTGTGCTTATCACTACGTATTGCCTATTTTTCCTCAACAATAATCTCACGATAAGCATGCCAACTTGCATGCCCTATAATGGGTAGTACGACAGCTAAACCAACAAAGAAAAATCCTATGCCAACTGCAAGTAAAACAGCAATGGTTGCAGCCCAACGCATCATGGTGATAGGGTTTTTTCTCACCGCCTGAACACTGGTTTTTATTGCGCTAAAAACATCAATTTGACGTTCAATGATGAGTGGAACAGAAACAACACTAATGGTAAATGCAACTGCTGCAAAGACAAGACCAATCAGCAAAAAAACGACTAGGAAGGGAATAAACTGAGGCTCATTAAGTAAAGCATTCCAACTACCTGCAATCATCTCACCATCATCAACAAAGGCATTAACCGCCATAATCATGGCACGAACCCATGCTAACATGATTGCAGCAAGAATAAGCAGTACTGATATTGTGCCCATTTTGCGTTGGCTAAGTAAGGGGAGGAAAGTAAGGCTAACACCAGAAGCAAGTAAGGCGAGAATAACTCCTCCTAGAAAGAGAACACCTGAAAAGGGTAGGGCTTGGCTGCCAGAAGTTATGGTTTCCCAGCTACCTGTAATGGCTGCAGTATTTTCAAAAAATAGACTAACAAGAATACCAGCTATTACTGTCCAAGCTAACATAAGCCCGCCAAGGATAAACACCATTCCAAGTAAGCATCTTACATTATTGCCTAGAACTGAAATAGCATGGATAAGCGACGGCTTGTCACCTCTTTCAATACGTTGACTCATGTCATAGATACCAGCAGCAACAGGTGGGCCGACTAAATAAAAACCAGTGACAATGGCTAAGACAAAAATAGGATTGGCTTGTGTTAGCCAAATGGTTAATGCTCCAGCAACGACGAATAAAATGCCGTAGATAATACTTGCTGGATTGGCGATCATAAAGTCATCAATACCTTTTGCTAACCAACGGTTAGGGGCGGTTCGATGAACTTTGCGTATGGTTGGGAGGGCATCATTTTCGGTATGAGTACCTTGATGGGGGACTGTAATAGCCATAATCATTCCTCTTGAATTATGTGTCTTTTAATGATCCTTGTTCGATACGTGTTACTAAAAGCAGCCATTATGAATGGTGTAATATTGTTATTCATTTTTTCGCTGCTTTATATAACTGTAGAACAAATATGATATATATCAAGAAGGATAAGTGTTTTCATATAGATGTAATAATAGGCATATTTGTATTATGCTATTGTAACTATTGATTTTTTATGAGTGGTATTATGATGAAATTATCTTTAATTTATTTTTTCTTTGTCGTTTTATAAGCGACTGAGTACAGAATTTTTAAAAAGTTGTTGCCCAATATATTTCGCTTCTTTTTTTGTTAGGTGTCCACCATCAAATGAAATCAAAGCAGCTTCTTCGGTAAAGAGAGGACAGATTGTCTGTGAGCCACAAATAATGTCTTGTAAATCAACAAATACATCTTTACTTAAGCTGTTTTTCATCAGCGTATTGATTTTTATCTGTACAGCATCAGGCTTATTTCTTAAACTTGATATTTTACCAAAGCTTTTTCTGCCAATAACGACAAGTTTTTGTTGTGTATTGAGTTGCAGTGCCTTTAATGGTGTGAGGTAATTGTGCTGCTGGTCACTCCTTCCAGTTTGCAACAAGAATAACAACATCAGCCTGAGCAATTTGTTCTTTTGCTAAGCGAAAATTGTCTGCTGTTTCACATGATGCTTGATCCTTAGGATGAGTAATTTAGCTTCTTCACCAATGAAAGGTTGACAGCCTGTGGGTATATAGCGAGTGCGAATTTGGTATTGGGTGAGCGAGTTACTTTCTAATACGCTGTTAAAAAAGTCTTGTGCATGACTATCACCAATAATAAGTGCCTTTTTTTAGTATCGTTTGAGTTAAAGGGGACTTTTACCCATTGAAAAAAACGTTGACGGACATATTCGCTATTTGCATCATTATTAGTAACAATTTGTCGTAATTGCGAGCGGACATCGTTTGCAAAGATAAATGGCGATGATAAAAGAGAAAATAATCCAAGAGTTATTGTTTTGTGAATCACAGTAACATCCTATTTTGTTTGTTTTTTAGATTCTCTATAAATTTTATTTATTGATACTTACGGTTTATCGCCGACTATTCAAAGCGGTACATAGCACCCTTGCTGATAATGAACCAGAAACCAATACTGATAAATAGTAAGCTACCCATGATTGCTAAGAAAAATATTTTTCGTTGATTAAAGCGTTGCTTATTTCTAAACGGTTGCTCAATAATCTTCCAACTCAAATACGCTAATATTAAAGACAATACACTCAGACTGGCGAGTAAAAAGGGGCTGGGAGGATCTAAATGATGAATGCGTACAAAAGAAAAAATAGGCTGATGCCATAAATAAGCACTATAAGAGATAAGTCCAATACCAACGAATGGTGGCAGAGAAAGCAGTTTTCCAACGAATGTATAAGGTGTGGCAAAGAGGATAATAAGTGCTGTTCCAATTGTTGGAACGAGCGCATATAAGCTTGGAAAAGGAATTGTCTTATCAAAGAAGAAAACGGCGTATAGGATAAGCAGCAAGCCCAATATGCTGGCTATTTGGGCGACTTTATCGTGTTGTGGCTGTTGAGGATTTTGGTATAAATAAAAGGCAATGAGAGTTCCAATCATTAATTCCCAAGCGCGACTGATGAGTAGATAAAAATTAGCTTCAGCAGCATAACGCCAGAGCCATTCGGAACAAGCAATACTCACTAAGGCAATGAGAATAATAACGGCAATGAGCCATCGCTTACCTAGCGTCCAAAGGGGAATGAGTAACAGTGGAAAGACAATATAAAATTGCTCTTCTACTGCTAAACTCCATGTATGAAGCAGAGGGATAAATTCGGCATCCGTAGCAAAATAATCGGTTTTTAGCCAAAAAAGAATATTGGATGCAAAGAGCGTAACTGCAATGAGTCCTTCACCAAATTCTTCTAGTTCATTGGGCAATAACCAGAACCATGCAAAAGGCAGACAAATAAACAGAACGAAAAAGAGAGCGGGTAATATACGTCGTGCGCGTCGTTCGTAAAAATGACTAAAGGTAAATGTTTTTGCTTCTTTTTCGATAATAATAATGGAGGTAATAAGATAGCCGCTAATGACAAAAAAAACATCAACCCCAATATAGCCACCACTAAACCATTCAAAGCCTGCATGAAATAAAATAACAGGAATAACAGCAAGAGCGCGTAGGCCATCAATTTCTCGTCTATAGTTCAAAATGCATCCTTATAGATACTTTTTTGTT
>CAYNGN010000194.1:0-5857 GCA_964396615.1 uncultured Thiothrix sp.
GTATCCTCTACCAAGTCATCTAGTGAATTCTTGGCTACTTTTCTGATGATATTCAGGCTCTCTGGTTTTTCCCGTGGGAAGTAAAGCAATAAAATACAACACTTTACCAATAATAGCTTTTTGAAAATCGCTGTATCTTTTTAAGTCTTTACCTTGTAACTCATTGATATTTTACTTTGAAATATGATGCTATTACATAATCAATCACTTAGCCTTAAAAAGACAAAAAAGATATCAACGATTTTTTTCGACAATTTAATGTATGTTGTTGTTTTTAAATATAATCGTTCCCACGGGAAAAACCAGAGAGCCGAAAAAACAGGCATCGCTAAACGCACACTGTCTTTTTTCAAGCGGAGCTTGCTATACAATACTTTTTGGAAATATAACTTTAACGACCCCCCCAAACTTTTAGCAGCAACCGTACTATCTGCGCAATCAGCACTATCAATAACGGCTGTTGCAGCATCAGGAAGCGTCTCAATCAGTATACGGGTTTTATTGCCTTGTGCGACGGCATGACCCAATGGGTAATAAAACTCACCATCAAAGGCAAACGGCAAGACTTGCTCTCCTTCTGCAAGCGGCGTATCAATCGACAGCACCAAGGGATTCTGTACCGTTACTTGTTCACTTCCCGTGATTCCATCCAATTTAATCACACTAAGGTTCGCATCCGCACTGCGTGTAGATATCAACGAGTAAGCAGGGGTCAATGGACTATTTTGTAAGGCAACGGGTGTTGCCATCCTGCCCATCCCCACAGCCTCTAAACCTCTATTTGCCTCTGTTTGTGATTCTAAACTAATTGCCGCAATCATTGGGTGAGGCTCTATTTCAACGCCTAAACCTAAAGACGCTGCTTTATGATCAGGAATCATCACCTGTTCTAATGGACGTATGGTGGTCATGGTAAACGACTGGGTTGTCCAACTCGCCAGCGTTGTTTGCTTAGCTCGAATACCGCGAGTATTGGTATACTGCATCGCGTCATCCAACATACTGCTTAATGCATTACCACCACGAGTAACCGCTTTCGTTTTCACTTGGGGGTCAAGTATGACATCGTAGACCGCTAAGCCTTTTTGCTCTAATAAGCTGGGACTAAATTCTGTTTCACTAATAATAAGTTTTAAAATATCCGTTGCTTCAGAAATACCTTGTGCATAAACAGCATCATCAACGAAACCTTGAACAACGCCCCCATCAAACAATTTAACCCGTGGCTTTGCATGCTGGATATTGGGAGAACCATTATCAACATCAAGTGTTTGATCTGCTTTTAGCCAAACACCATTACCATTGCGAGTTGCTAATTGAATACTGCCATCTAAGGGGGTGAAATATAATAAGGCACAATACAAAGGCTTAGGATGATCCATTTCAGGATTGAGCCGTAATTCAAGCGTATATTCAGGCTCTTCCCACTTATTACTACCACGAAACTGAAGATAGCGGAATTCCATATCCTCATCAATAAATTCCTCACCTATATGCGTAACCACAAGCTGCACCGCATCATCTGCAATCGTGCTGCTATTAAAACTTGTCAGTTCAAGCTTATGCTGCCATTTCGCCATATGTTCTAGTTGGCGTAATACTTTTTTTGCATTGTGTTCGTTATAGCCACCTTCAATGGGCATAAATAAGGGTTTGTCATCAATCACTAATGAGACGGTATAACGATTATCAGCAGCGATTAAACGGTAACTTGCTTGTGCGGCATCTTCCTTTAGCAAGCGCGATGCATCGCCATTCTTCTCAATACTATCGAGTACTTTTCTAGCGATAGCAATACCTTGCGCATCCCCTTCTATTCTAATCGCTCGTTTAGGTTTTGCTTGATTAACGATCGTCGCTTGATACGCATCTGCTTTCGCTAAAACATCAGCAGTCAATGCTAAGACACTGCTCTCAGCGGTAACATTTTTAATCACTGCACTGTCTAAAACCGTCTCTTCTCCATCCTTATAAATCGCTAACTGATCACCAACACTCATGCCTTGAATCTCACCTGCATTCAACAACCATTGGTTATTTCTTGCAACAACACCCAATGTTACCGCTTGGATTTCTTCACCAAAAAATAAACGATTCACATCTGCGTCTTCAACCCCTTCAACTTGTGGATGTTGCTTTTGCACCAAGCCTTGCACTTGCTGATTAATGCGAGAAACAATATTACGATAACTTAATGAACTCGCCGAAGATTCTAAGGTTTTACATAAAAAATGCGTAAACGCGCCATGTTGCTTACCTTCAATGGTTAATTCTTTAGAGAGTTCACTATCCTGACACCCCGATAAAAAGATATGCGCTCCTTCAGGCAGCTTCCGCATATCACTCGCCCAACCTTCTTGTTCAGCCTGCTCAAAAAACACATAATTTTGCAAGGCACGGCTTTGTACATCAGGTTTCGTCAAACGCACGGCTTGTGGTAAGACGGTTTCTGTACCACGAGTCGCGCCTCCTGAATGACAGCAATCAAAAATAACCACAATATGTGGCTTCTTTTTCGCTAATTCAGCAATCAGAAAACGTAATTCTTTATCGGCTAAATCACCCGCACCTGTACGACTATCATGACAAACAAGCGTTTCATTTTGCCGATCAGGTTCCATATCCCAGAAAACCTCAGGCGCACGTTCTTGCGAACCATGTCCCGAATAATAAACCACAACCGTATCACCCTCACCTGCCTGCGCTAAGTGCGATTGAAACCCCGCAATAATATTCGCTTTAGTCGCATCACGACTGAGGAGTAACTTAATATTTTTTGTTGTTGTATTAAAACGGCTTTTCAGCACATTCGAGAAACGCTCTACATCATTATGGCAACCGCTTAAATCAGGTACATTACCTGCATAATCATTAATTCCGATAAGTAATGCGTAAATAGTCATATCATAAGCCCTTTGAAACTGAATTTTTAAGGATCATTCCCATGAGAAAGACGCGTGAGAACAAGCCTTACCAATAGTATAGTGCAGATTGGCACTCACCTCTCGCGTATTAATATGCACCGTCTCCAGACTCAAATAACTTTACACTTCGCTAACAAAAAATCAACAGGTTACAGAAAAAAGATAGGGCGATTTTAAAATACTCGTTTTATACAACATACTGTATTTATTATATTTATTTCCCACGGAAAAAACCAGAGAGCCTTTAATTTTAGATTAGTATCTAAGTAGTAACTCGTTTTTTTTACCATTGGTAAACCCTATATTTTATTATATACATTAACCACTAACGATTACATCCATAAGCCTGTACTAAAATAACCGAGTGTTAAGCCATCGTCTTTGCCAATAAATTATCTGAACATCTATAGGATGACACCCTCTTATTGCTCAATTACTTACCATATCATTATATTGCGCCCTTTTGTCGGTGATAAGTATCCCTAAATAGGGGATAAAAGAAAAATTATGCTAAGCTTCCGCTATGTCTGAGCTTCCAACCGTATTACGCATTGCCATTCCTCGCCCATTATATTCATTGTTTGATTATCTGTATCAAGGTAAGCAAACACCACAAATAGGCTGCCGTGTTCATGTGCCTTTTGGCAATACACAAATCACAGGCATTATTATTGCCATTAACTCACAATCAGAACATTCGTCACTACGCCCTATTCATAAATTATTAGATGAAAAGCCCTTACTTGATCAAAGCACGCTGCATCTATTGACATGGGCGAGTCAGTATTATCACCATCCTCTTGGTAACGTACTCCAAAACGCAATTCCCGTGGCACTACGAGGAACACGCCAAGTCCCCTTAAACACTCACTGGTTTAGCAATGATAATGACACTGCAGCAGCAGAAAGTAATATAGTAACCTTGCTCGCCCGTTCCCCTAAACAACAAAAAATATATCGTACCATTACCGATACTGTCACAGGTCTAAGCGAAGATGCACTAAAAACTCGCTTTGGTACTGGCTGGCGGAGCGTCATTAAACAACTGGAAAAAAAACAACTCATCCATCAACAGGAAGCAAGTATTCACTTTCCCACAAGTGATAACGCTATCCAACGTGACGAAACTATAATCCTAACTGATGAACAACGTGACTGTGTTGAAAGCATTATAGATATTAGCGACGATGAACAGCCCAAACCCATTCTGCTTCATGGTGTAACAGGCAGTGGCAAAACTGAAGTCTATTTTCGTGCCATTGAGCCTGTGTTACGTCAACAAAAACAAGTCTTAATCTTAGTACCTGAAATTGGTTTAACACCACAGTTATTAGCTCGTTTTAATAAACGCTTTCCACACTACCAAGTCGGTATTTTGCATTCAGGCTTAGCCATGATTGAACGTATGCAAGCATGGCTAAGCGCACAAAGAGGACACACCCATATTTTAATTGGCACACGCTCAGCCATTTTTACCCCGATGCCCTTACTAGGCTTACTGATTATTGATGAAGAACATGACAGCTCGCTCAAACAACAAGAGGGCTTTCGCTATCATGCGCGGGATTTAGCAGTAAAGCGCTGTTACGATTTAGAAATCCCGATGATTATGGGTACAGCCACACCCTCAATAGAATCACTGCATAATGTTGATTTAGAACGTTATCACTATCTACGCCTAAATAAACGCCCAGGCACTCGACTACAACCCACACTTGGTTTACAAGATATTCGCGGCTTACCCTTACAAGCGGGAGTATCACAACCTTTAATGGAAGAAGTCAAAGCGCATCTAGAATCAGGCAACCAAGTGATGTTATTTTTAAATCGCCGTGGTTTCGCCCCTGCTATTTACTGTCCACAATGTGGTTGGGATGCTCAATGCCCACACTGTGAAACCAACATGACCTATCATGCAAAAAAACAACGGCTGATGTGTCACCATTGTGATTTTAATAAACCGATTGATAGCCACTGCCCTGACTGCCATTTCTCGCATATTACCACCAAAGGACAAGGCACCGAGCGCATTGAAAATGTATTACAAGGCTATTTTCCTGATACAACGATTATCCGCATTGACCGCGATACCATCAGCCACAAAGGCGCATTACTAGAGAAACTAGCGATGATCAATCAAGGCAACCCTGCGCTTATTATCGGCACACAAATGTTAGCCAAAGGGCATGATTTTCCTAACTTAACACTGGTAGGTATTCTAGATGTTGATCAGTCCTTATTTAGCACCGATTTTCGCGCACAAGAACGATTAGCACAATTAGTGATTCAAGTCGCAGGTCGCGCAGGACGCGCCGATAAAAAAGGTCACGTTATTTTACAAAGCTGCCAACCTGAACACCCGTTCTTTACTATTTTATTCACACAAGGCTATTTAGCCATTGTTGAACAATCATTGCGAGAACGTAAAACATGGCATTTTCCGCCCCATGCCTATCAAGCACTTATTCGTGCCACGGCTGAAAAGCAACACCATGCACTAACCTTTTTACAAACCTTAAAAACCAGTATTGAAGAACACCAAGCAACGGATGTAACCTTGCTTGGCCCTGCACCTTCCGTGCTAGAAAAACGAGCGAACCGTTATCGGGTGCAATTATTAATCACCGCAATAAAGCGCGGGAAATTGCATCAACTGGCGCATTTACTGGTTGAACAGGCGAGTAAAACTAAAAAGACAGGGAAAGTAAGATGGTCAATTGATATTGATCCGATTGATTATAGCTAATTGACGTACTACCGATAATGGATACCACCCAAGTGCCACAGCGAGCAAGGAAAAAAAGAAAAAAAGGGGTCAGAACCCAATATAAATAGTTCTAATCACTATTTATCAGTCTTCCGTGGTCTACCCCGCTGTCTATAGCCCACTTTTATTTTCATGGTTTGTTCGATTTTTTCCTGAAAACGCTCTG
>CAYNGN010000195.1:0-5856 GCA_964396615.1 uncultured Thiothrix sp.
TCGTAAAAACCTAGCCAAAGCTAGTCATACGACTTATCCGCACTTGGTTGATACCCCACCCCTTAAATTCAAAAAACTTAAAAGGTAGCGTGCAACTCAAGCCCTTGACGGTCAGTTCCGCCGATGGAACGCTTCAGTAAGATTTCCCTGACCTGTTGGTAAGGCGTATAACGACTGATTTCTTCATCATAAAATCTTGCTAAAATATTCAAAGCAGCATTCGTATCAGCGTGGAGAACATCCCCGTTTGCACAGTAAAACTTATCACCGACACGCTTACCTTCGAGTAATTGCGTCGTTGAGTCTATTTGCGATGTATACGCCGCATTTACAAGGTATAAATGGGCATTACGATAGGCTGTTACTTCAGTGAGTGCGCAGGACAAAATGCCTTTTGCCCAGCTACTCATTCTTCGATTGTAATCTTTCCAAATATGTTTTGAAGCGATTGGAGTACTTAAATCTTCTGCGATGATCAACTTTGCTTGATCAACAAGGGCATGAGTTGACTGATAGGCTATATCACGACATTGATTTTGGGTTCGAGTGCGCGCTCATTTATTTTTATTGTACCCAGATTATTCGCTTGAATGCTTTCCGCTTTTTCTTTATTTCCTTTTTCTCGATAGCGTTGGGCTACCGCACGAAGTTTATTTCTAGCTTGCCCCGTTACCTTCGTTTGATCGCTATAAGCGGTCATGATTTCAGCAGTTCCCGTTATATATACTTCATAAGCTAAATTAATTGAATTTTAAGCGTAAGCTATTGAATCTTCGTTGCAAATATATTGCAACCATATCGACTTGTAACTGAAACGGGAATTGCTGGTGACTTTACTCATTCGATAGCACTTTTTTTAATGTTTTTTTGTATTTTCGCAAACCGTATAAACGACCAGAAAAGGTATGCACAATGGCCAGTAAATCTTCAACCATTTCCTGTTGTGGCGAGAGGGACTGCTGATTGATCACCTCTATCCGTTTCGACAGCCTAGGTGTAACCCACCTCCCGCTCACGTAACTTGTTGATTGTTTGTCTTAGGCTGAAAACTAGATGATTTTAGCCCATGACAGAGGTGAGAAATAACTATAAGTTATTGATTTTATTTAATAGCGGGAGGCGGGTTATACCCGATTAAAAGCATTATTTTAGGATTTTTTCAAACTGAACAACACAATAATTTCTCAAAGAGGTCGGTGTGTTGTTTTTTATACAAACCATAAAAAATGTTGTATTTATGAAACTTTCACTACCGCACTAAGTCACAGCTAGTACGGTTTATACTATAAGTGTTTTTGAGGCAGAGGTTGAGTTTAATAAAAAAAGCCTCTTTCAGTAGCATATTTATTTGGGTGATGAAATAGCAATATTCCTTGTTGTTTTATTGCACCGATCAAAATCTAATCCGTTTGGTTTATCCATTATTATTATTCTAACGAGGGTAATGGTGTTTAGGTAATCTCAATTCTTGCAGTACTAATTAAGTGTAAATAAGAAAGCATCCGCAACGTCGCGTCTAAACTTTGCTTTGTTATTGGTTTTATTGTGTATTTTATCTCAATAAGAGCAATATTTTAGCAATCCGCCTACATGACTGCGTTACGGTGTTTTTAATAAAAATATCACTTATTTTTTCTGCAAGGTTCATCTTTTTTATTTTTCTATCATCGTGATTTTAGCGATAGTGTGCGGCTGTGTGTCCGTTGGAAAAAATAAAGGCTTGAGATTTTTATTAACAAGTTGTTTTTATTAAGGATGTTGTTGTGTGGATGGGAGTTAAAGCATTATTTGGAACGATGGTAGGGAGTTTGCGAGACTTGTTACCGATTATCTTAGTCATTGCCTTTTTTCAGGTATTTGTTATCCAGCAGCCAGTGCCGAATATGATGGCATTGATGGGCGGAATTTTCCTTGTGGTTTTAGGGCTTACTTTTTTTATTTTTGGGCTAGAAATGGGCTTGTTTCCCATTGGTGAATCAATGGCACAGGCTTTTGCTAAAAAGGGTAGCACCTTTTGGTTAATGGCATTTGCGTTTGCTTTAGGATTTGGTACAACCGTTGCTGAACCTGCCTTAATTGCAGTGGCTGCTGAAGCGGCGAAAATAGCCGCAGAAGGTGAAATTATTGCTCAAACGATGGAGGCACAGGCAAGTTATGCCTCAGGTTTACGTCTTACGGTTGCCTTGTCGGTTGGCTTTGCCATTGTACTTGGCGTATTGCGTATTTTAAAAGGCTGGCCTGTGCATTTTTTCATTATTGGGGGCTATATGGTTGTGGTCGTGATGACCTTCTTCGCTCCTGAATTTATTATTGGTATTGCTTATGACTCTGGCGGTGTAACCACATCAACGATTACAGTTCCTTTAGTGACGGCGTTGGGTATTGGTTTAGCTTCAAATATTAAGGGGAGAAACCCAATGACGGACGGTTTTGGTTTGATTGCATTAGCATCACTAACACCGATTATTTTTGTGATGGCTTATGGAATGGTGGTTTAAGATGTTAGCGTGGTTAATAGAGTTCGGACAGACATTGGTGGCAACAGCACGGGATATTCTCCCGATTGCAGCGGTCTTATTTGGTTTTCAGTTTTTAGTGATTAGAAAACCCATTCCTAATTTGCGTAAAGTGCTGATTGGTTTTGGCTATGTTTTAATTGGGCTAACCTTTTTCTTACAAGGGCTAGAGCAAGCCTTATTCCCTTTGGGGCGTATGATGGCAGAGCAATTGACGAATCCAGAATTTATCTATCATGGTTTAACGGTATTGCCTGATAATATTGATTGGACAGCCTATTATTGGGTCATTATTTTTGCTTTCGCGATTGGCTTTAGTACCACGATTGCTGAACCTTCATTGCTTGCGGTAGCGATGAAAGCCTCCGAAGTCTCTGATGGAGCCATTGGTATTTGGGGCTTACGTCTTGCCGTTGCTTTTGGTGTAGCGATTGGGATTGCATTGGGGTCATGGCGGATTATTACAGGTTATCCTTTACACTATTTCATTATGGCAGGGTATATAATTGTTGTGTTACAAACCCTAGTTGCACCCAAAATGATTATTGCCTTAGCGTATGATTCGGGAGGCGTAACCACGTCAACCGTGACCGTTCCCTTAGTGGCTGCGTTAGGTTTAGGCTTGGCTGAAACCGTTCCTGGACGTAGCGTATTATTAGATGGTTTTGGTTTAATTGCGTTTGCCAGTCTATTTCCTATTATGAGTGTACTTGCGTATGCACAAATGTCAGAGTATCTTGCGAAACGCTCGATCAATGGAACGGTAACGGAATAGGTTTTTTATGATATTGGCGACGGATGTGCATTACCACGATGTTGGAGCGACGGCTGCTGGCGTGTTGTTTAATGATTGGAGAGATGCTGTTGCTCAGCAAACGTTAACCCTTAAGATAAAAAAGGTAAAACCCTATGTTTCTGGTCAGTTTTATCAACGTGAATTACCGTGCTTGTTGGCCTTAGTTGAGCAAATAGATAGACCGTTAGAGTGTATTATTGTGGATGGTTTTGTCTATTTGGATAGGCAGAAAAGTCCAGGTTTAGGTCAGTATTTGTATCATGCTTTAGAGGGAAAGGTTGCGGTAGTGGGGGTTGCTAAATCGGCTTTTCGTGATAGCTCTGTTGATACGCAGGTGTTGCGTGGTAAGAGCCGTAACCCGCTTTATGTGACTTCGGTGGGGATTGAGTTGGCTGATGCTAAGCGCTTTGTTGCTGCAATGGCGGGGGATTTTCGTTTACCAACGTTGTTGAAGCAGGTGGATAGTTTGTGTCGCCAACGAAATTGTTAAACGGTCGATATTCGTTATCGTCGTTGAGATGTAACTTGCGGAATTCAGGTGAATTCCTTGATTCTGCAAGCTGCATCGAGGCTACCAATAGCTATTTATGTTAGTCTTTTTTTTTCCTGTCTTTTTTCTTTTTTGTCGCTTTTTTGCTTTTCTTGCCTTTTGTAGGTTTTGCCTCTGCTGCTTTATCTGTGTCTGTTTGTGGAGTTTGAATCTCTTCTTTCTGTTTTTTTGCTGCTTTTTTCTGTGCTTTTTTTTCTTTCTTAAGCTGTTTTAGAAATTCTTTAGCGATTACTTGTTGTTCACCAACAATCACATGGGTAGCAATACCTCGCTTGCACATTTCTTCAGCATCCATCCAAAAGTCATGACCGAGCAGCATGTGTTGAAATTCTTCTTCGGAAAGAAAATTTCGATCAACAATTAAATCGTGAAAAAAGTTCTTCAGCGATTGTGCAGAATGTTTGACTTTGCTTTGTACATTGCCACCTTTGCCATAAACTCCTTGTGAATAGTCATGAAACATAATATCAGAGTAGGGGTAGATGACCCGCTTGTGAGACATGCAGAAGAGTAATGCTCCCATGCTATAGCCATGATTATCTAAATAAGTGGTGGTACGCTCGCGAAATTTTTCAATGATAATATTAAAGAACTGCTGACCTTCTAATACTGAACCTCCACCTGAACTAATGCGCAGTTCGAGTGTGTCTTCATCATCGGCTTTGCGTAATTCATTAAAAACCGAATGTAATCCTTTTTTTGATTCGTGAAAGCTATCAATATAGACACTGTACTGTTTATATTTTGGGGTTATTTTGTAAAGTTTTTGTTCCCAATCAATGAGTTCGCGTTGTTCTTTTTTTTCTTCGATAAAGAGTGTGTGGTATTCGCTGTCGAGTGATTTTTCGCCGCTTTTATATGTATGCATTGCTTTTACCCATGTTTATGTCACTGTGAACTGCAAGCTTATTTGTTTATTTATATATATATAATAAATTTAATTAATTAGTATTGGAACCTTTCTTTTCATTAAATAGTTATTCTTTTATACAGGTCTTTTATATACTCATCACTATTCCTTTTCCATATTATGGTTGATATTGGTTGAAAGGATAATAATAAGTAAATAATAGGGCTTGTAGCAATGGAAAAAATAACAAAATATAGTGTTGTGCTTGTTGGCATTCTGCTTTTTTCCTCATTTTTCTTATCTTCGTCTCTAAGTGCTAGTGAATGTATACCATGGAAAGCAGGGCAAGCGACGCGTGAAGGGTTTATTATTGGTGAAATCAGTATAGAAATAAAAAATGTTTTTGATATAACGGATAAAAAAAAGAATGCCTCGCTCCTTAGGGCAGCGAATAAACTTCATATTGAAACCAAACCTGCTGTGATTCGTCAGCAGCTATTATTTGCGACAGGAGAGACTTTTAATCAGCATAAACTTAGTGAATCAGAACGTATTCTTCGTGCTAATCGCTATATCAAAGAAGCATCTGTTACACCCACTGAGCGTTGTGGTAACCAAATCAATATAAAGGTTACGACACGTGATAATTGGACATTAACGCCAGGTATTTATGTTGGGCGCTCAAATGATCGCAGTACATCTGGGGTTAAAATTAAAGAGCATAATTTATTTGGTTTAGGTAAAAGTCTTGCGATTAGTTATAAGAAAAATGGTGTAAGAGACTCACGTTTTATAGCCTATAGTGATCCCTTATTAGGAGGGACGCGCAAACGTTTATTTGCTTCCATGCAAGATAATTCTGATGGTAAAGGGCATGTATTATCACTCAATTTACCGTTTTATGCCTTTGATAGTCGCCGTGCATGGGGCTTAAAAACAGTTAATCAGGAACAAGAAACAGCGATTTATAATCAAGGGGTTGTTACTGAGAATATTGCACAAAAAAAAGAGATTCACTCTTTGTTTTATGGCTGGTCAAAAGGACGTGAAGATGATCATGTTTCGCGTTATAAAGTGGGTTGGTATTATGAGAAAATACATTATTCACCCACAACAGATACAGTAAGTACCTTTGTGCCGTCAA
>CAYNGN010000196.1:0-5820 GCA_964396615.1 uncultured Thiothrix sp.
TCAGAAGCATGTTTGAGCGTAGCGAGTTCCTGCTGATTTAAAAATAATCCACATCGCTTGCTGGGCTTATAAGCATGAACATAATTATCTGAACATCTATAAATATATTTGGAAAATAGCTTACTTATCATCTGTTTGGCTTCTTAGGAAAGAAGGAATATCTAAATAGCCAGCACCACTATTATTACCTTGGTTGCCTTGGTTATTTCCCTCATAACCTCTATTACCAGCAGGAGCTGTCTCACCTCCTCTTACCTTTTGCGGTACATCAACTGACACCGAACGAAGATGCGCGCGCTGTCCTGCCACAGGTTTTTTAACCTTCTCTTCTTTAGCACTATCAAGCCCTGTTGCAACCAACGTAACACGAATTTCATCGTTTATTTCAGGGTCAACAACATTACCCACCACAACAATCGCATCATCAGAAGCAAAGTGGCGAATAACCTCACCCACCTCTTCAAATTCATGGATTCCCATATCCATCCCCCCCGTAATATTCACCAAGATTCCCTGCGCGCCTTTTAGATCAATATCATCCAGCAAAGGACTAGAAACTGCAGCTTGTGCAGCCTCAACAGCACGATCATCACCACTAGCAACGCCTGTCCCCATCATCGAAACCCCCATGCCGCTCATCACTGCTTTCACATCCGCAAAATCAACATTGATTAAACCAGAATTAGTAATTAGATCAGAAATACCCTGAACCGCACTCAATAACACATCATTCGCTGCCTTAAAGGCATCCAACAAGGTAATGTTTTTATCCAAAGAGGTTAATAATTTTGCATTAGGAATCGTAATTAACGAGTCTACATGTTTGCATAACTCGACAATGCCGTCTTCAGCCAAACGCATCCGTTTTGGCCCTTCAAAAGGGAACGGTTTGGTAACAACTGCTACCGTTAATATATCAAGCTCTCGTGCTATTTGTGCAACCACGGGTGCAGCACCTGTACCTGTTCCACCGCCCATTCCCGCAGTAATAAAGAGCATGTCTGTTCCCATCAGTAAATCTCTGATGGTTTCACGATCTTCTAAGGCAGATTCACGTCCCACTTCTGGATTAGCACCTGCGCCTAAACCCTTGGTTAACGCGCTACCCAATTGCAATGCAATTTCAACACCTGTTCCTTGCAATGCTTGTGCATCCGTATTAGCACAAAGAAAGTCAATCCCTTCAATGCCTGATTCGATCATATTTCTGACCGCATTTCCACCACCACCACCAAGGCCAATAACCTTGATATTGGCAGAATTAGATCCATCTGTGTCCATTAATTCAAACATAATTTTCTCCAACAAAAAACAAAAAGGGATATTTTTTAACGATTATATTTACGCATAGAGAAAACCGTTTCTATACAGAAAGCAGACTAAATGTATCTCTCCATTCTCTATTACTCCACATTCAGCGCCGCTATAGACAACATCACACGATAATCGTTTATTCATTTTTTTATGCTTGCGGCGCATCAGGTTTCAACATGACTCTTTCAAACACAAAACTACCAAAGGGAATAAAGGCAGCCACAGCGCCTACGAGTAATTTGAACGCTGTAAGGGTATTATCAACAAAAGCTAACCCCAGCACACTCAGATAAAGCATAAACGCAATGCCATGAATAGGCCCCATTACCGATACTGCCATTGGGATAGCCAACTTATATTTCAAAGGCATCGCAACAAAAAGCAATAACAATAATGTTGTTCCTTCAATAAGAGCAAATACACGAATTTTTGATAGTTCCATTATTATTCCTTTGACTATTTTTATTCACGAGCATCTTACGCGAATTTACAGGTAAATTGAAAACTTGTTGTTCAACAATACGGTTAAGAACAGAGTTTCTCTACAGAATGACTCGATACTACTCAAGTTAGATACCTTTTGCATTTAAATAAATGACTTATGCCATAAGTGGGATTGCTATATCCCCCCTGTTCTATAAGCAGAAACACGTTTAAATACCTCTCGTATATTTTTAAGCAAACGAGGTGCTGATAATGTTTTTCGAAAATTGATCGAACCCTTAACGAGAACTGGAGGAAGTTTTTTTGGCATAATTCTTTACGATTCCTTCTTTTTTTACACAGTAGCGAATTTTTCAACTGCATGATTATACATCTTTTTTTTAGTCAGCGGGAATTGCTGAACGTTACATAATAATAACGTATCATTTACTATCTATATAACCTTAACCTTTAACCATCATAAACTATGCAAAATTTTAAAAAAAACAGCCATTTTACGCTTTATGCCACCCTATTCTATTTATTACTCTTTAGCACATCGTGTAGCAAAGAAGATGATCAGAATATTGAAGTAATAGAACCATTGAGTTGTCTTTATCCTGGGGATCTGACGCTAAACCAACAAACAAAAAATGCCCTCAACGACTACAAAGTGCAGCCTTTGCTGGAAAAGCGTGTAGAAGATAAATAGAAAGGGGGTGTAAAATACGATATTTAACTCTACTTTTAGTCATTACTCATATGAAATTATTACTTGGATTATTGTTAACCCTTACTGTTAATGGCTGTACTCAGGATGTAACAATGCCTATACCTTCTACACCCGCAGTCAAAAGCTCCTTTCAAACGGTTTGGGATGCAGTAACCTCTGATAAACATGATACCTTACCTCAAGATACTATCTCTTTTTTGAAGCTAAAAAAGATACATGATGATGCCAAAAGAACGCTAGATAATAGAGCTGACCTTTTGCCTGCCTTTAATAAACTCGCCCACCCAAACGGCGTTTGTCTCAAAGGTATCTGGCAAATAGACCATAAAAATCCTTATGGTGGCTACTTCAAACAACACTCAAAGGCACTCATCATCGCCCGTGCCTCTTCCGCGATGTCAACAACGAAACAAGGTGAAATCAGAGCCTTTGGCTTTGCAGGTAAACTTTTCCCAACGCTTGACGCAAACAAAATCAGCCCAGAGAATACCGCAAACTTCTTTCTCATTGATGACTTAGGCGGCACATCCATCAAACATTACACCGATACCAGCATGACAAATGAACCTAAGATATCCATCACTCGTGAAGTGTTAACCAATCTTCCTTATACCATCAAAGTAGCGCGTGCTTTTGCTAAGGCAGATAAAAATCCAGGCATCCGACAGCTTTACGAAATATCCCACTTAAGCGAAACAAACAGCACAACAATCGTCACTCCCAAATGGATGAAACTACAGGCTCAAAAAGTACAACGCATTAATGCCAGCGACTTTAGACATGAACTGAGCATCACGCAGGGTAAAAAAATCATCTTTGATATATCAGTGGCAAGCAAAGAACAAGACGATAAAAAAGACTGGCAAAAGATAGGCACAATAACGATTGATGATTCTGTCATTTCGGCATCCTGTGATCATCGGTTGCACTTCCATCATCCTCTGTGGCGAGATGATTTGCGCCATGAGTAAATATTGGCTGGAGAAAAAAATATTGTTAAAACATACACTGTTAGGCTTAATTTATTTGTCACTGCCAGAATTACGGGTAATGATATAGACTGGTTACTTATATTACAAAGTCACCTTATTTTCCTGAATACTTTGATTCAAAGAATATAACTAAAAAGCCTTATGCAAAAAAAAGATATTTATAAAATTGATAATTTACTGATTAATATAGGCCGTTTTGTATTGGTTATTTCTCTGCTTAATGTGGGATGCAGCATGAGTGCAAATACACTAGGGAATGATTGGGGAGGACTAGCAATAGGTATTTTTACTGCAATGAGTTTCTTGGTAACAGGGAGTTTTATTCGTCATCGGGAAAACCAAATTATTGCCATTTGGAATATTCTTGAACACTCAACGGAAGTGCCTGTACAAGAACTGATGCATAATACGGGCTTTGAGCGTGCTTTTATCCAAGAGGCCTTATTGCTGATTAATCGGCGTGGCAAAGCTTATTATGTCTGGGATAAGAAAAGCGATATTATTGTTGATGGACGTTTGCGTACAACGTTATTGGCCATGCCAAAATGCGATAACTGCGGTGCAACGGTTAATCAAACCATGACCTTGGATTTTAGCCAGCGGCCAACGTGTTTTTATTGCGGTAAATCAGTGACAATCGAGCAGATTAATCAGCTTAAATCAGAAGCCATTGATAAAATTCGTACGGCTGTACCAATAGAAACAGTGAAAGAATTTTCACTATGGGTATTTATTTTACTGTTTGTGGTATTTTGGCCTGCGGCGGTGGGATATGCGCTGTGGAAGGCTGATGTAGTAAAAAGGTTGCGAGGAAAAAAATGACATGCTAAACGAAAAAGGGAGAGCAAATGCTCTCCCTTTTAAATAAGTTAAATAAGTTAACGAAGACTAAGCGGACTGTTGATTCTCTTCATCGCCATTATTATCTTTATTTTCTAACACATCAACAATACCACACTGAGGCGAATAGCCTTGAACAACACGTAATAACACATCACGAACCTTAGCCGCATCATTATGACGGTCAACAAAATTCAATTCATCAATAAAGACTTGTAATTGCTCCCAAGGAATAACCTCTTCTTCTGCACGCATAATTCTTGGATGCCTTGTATCAGAGACATTGTCACCAATCAGTAGCTCTTCATACAATTTTTCACCAGGACGAAGCCCTGTTACTTGAATTTCAATATCGCCAGCAGGATTTTTTTCATCACGTACATCTAAGCCACTGAGTTTAATCATATGAGTGGCAAGATCATAGATACGAACAGGCTCGCCCATATCCAATACAAAAACATCACCACCTTTACCTAATGCTCCCGCTTGAATCACTAACTGTGCCGCCTCAGGTATTGTCATAAAGTAACGAATAATATCCTTATGGGTAACCGTTATAGGGCCACCTTTTTTGATTTGGCTACGAAAGAAAGGCACTACCGATCCTGAAGAGCCAAGCACATTACCAAAACGCACCATAGTGAAACGGGTTACCCCTGTCTTTTTTCCATGATGTAAATCTAAGCCTTGTAAAACCAACTCAGCAAATCGCTTACTTGCCCCCATGACATTCGTTGGCCGCACAGCTTTATCGGTCGAAATAAGCACAAACGTTTCAACATGAGCGGCAATGGCTGCTTTTGCGGTATTCAATGTTCCCATCACATTATTAATAACGCCTACAGCAGGATTCATTTCAACCAAAGGTACGTGTTTATAAGCCGCTGCATGATAAATAGTCTGGACGGAAAAGCGCTTACAAACCCTTTCAACTCGTGCCTGATCAACGACAGAACCTAAGACAGGAACACAATCAAAGACAGCATTGTTACTTGAGCATTCATTAATGAGTTCTTTTTCTAATGCATACAAGTTATATTCACTTTGTTCATAGAGTACTAAAGCAGCTGGATTTAGTTTTACAATCTGGCGACATAGCTCAGAACCAATTGACCCTCCTGCTCCTGTAACCATGACAACTTTACCCGTTACATTAGCACATAGTAAATGGTTATTAGGCTCTACTGTATCTCGCCCTAACAGATCATCAACATTCACATCACGGATATCTTCGATCTTAACTTTACCTTCAACCAATTCATCAAAGCTTGGTATAGTGCGTAACTTAACAGGTAAGGGTTCAAGTTCAGCAATAATCTCACGAATACGACATCGAGAAGCAGAAGGCAATGCCAATAAAACCTCTTGTATATTTAACTTACTCACCACTTTTGCTATTTCTTTAGTAGAGAAGACAGTTAAACCATTCACCGTATTTTTATGCAGAGCAATATTATCATCAACAAAGGCAACAGGATGCATTTCCTTATTCATCGCAAGAATCCCCATCAACTGCAC
>CAYNGN010000197.1:0-5820 GCA_964396615.1 uncultured Thiothrix sp.
TTGTGATCGTTTTACTGAAACGAAAGAGGCATTGGCAGCGATTCAGCCGTTGAATGCGCTGCCTATTTGATGATCTTTAGAGGGGAATCCTAAAGTTGCTTAATTATAATGCCGCACGATTTCATCATAATCATTATAGAAACTAAGACAGCCTTTTTGCTCTAATAGCCGATTAATATGCCAAAGAAAATCAATGGTCTCTTTTGGTTTATTAAGACTAAAAACGTTTTCTGTATTGTCTTCTAAGGACACTAAAGGTACGTTATCACCAGCTTGAACATAACATTGCAATGGCGGACAGTAATCAGGCACTAAATGCTGTGGACACTGTTCATCCATACTATTGCAGAGTTTGATATAAGGGAAAATAGTATGAATACGGTTTCTTACTTGCCTAAAATCACGTGGATTTTGCGGTATGTTTGCAAGGGGTTGATGAGTATGAATCGCAATAACTGGCGGAGTTAATGCAATACGCAGTATTTCATATAAAAAGCGTGAATTATGCGAACTATGTTCGCGAATAAACAAGGTATTTTTTTCAGGATGATAATACAGGGGTTTTGCGCTTAATAAAGGATCATCATCATTGGAGAAAAAGTCTTGCTCTATTTTTATTTTAAACACCGGCAAGTGTTCAATGAGTTTATAGTAACTTTCATTATCGGTAATAATCAGATCATAGTTTTGACGATGAATGGATTGGTCTGCTTCATAAAACGTACGTGCATAAAATAACGAACTTGGGTGATCTAACCATTCGCTGGCTTTTTTAATGCGTTGATTGATCATTTCACTAAGACCAAACGTCGCAATATAGGAATAAATCTTATATTGAGGTTCATCGCTTTTTTCACTGCTTTTTTTACTATGTTGAAACATTTTTAATCAATCCAGTAAAGATTACTTTACACTTAATGGGCTATTACGCTCTCTTTCAATACTATCCTTATTATCACGAGTATAACACTGCTTGTTGACCTAGAATTTTACAATAAATACGCATACTTATGTCTATTTGCTTATTCTTAGCATACCTCTAGGAATATTCTTTGCTGTCTTCATGTACCTGTTGCAGAAAACGTTTTTTGGAAAGGACTTCACCGGTATCGCTCACTTTGTCAATAAGTGTGTGATACATCTCCGTATAGGCATCGGCGAATTTGGCATAGCCTGTGACGAGAATAATTTTTGCCTTTGGCGCACAGCGTGTTACTTCTTTAATAAGGCTTAAACCATCACGGTTAGAACCATCAACTTTATCCAAGGATATATCAAGAAAAACATGACTCGGCGAACTGTTTTCTTGTTCTAGTAACATGAGAAATGCCGCTTTGCTATCCACTGCGTCTACTTTAAAATCATCTTCAATTAACCAACGTTTAACAATATTGCGCCATGTTCGCTCATCATCTAAAACATAGGCTCTTTTATGGGCAGACAAGTCATTAACAATCGGTAAATTAATCGTGAAACGTTTAATGCTTTCTTGCGGATATTGCAGAAAATGTAAGGTGCCATTCAGGCTTTTAATCACCGCTTGTGAACGCCATAAGCCAAAACCTGAAGCACTTTTACTGCTAATACCATGCTCAAATATTTCGTTCTTAATCATTGAGGGCACTAAAATCCCATTGTCTTCAATACGCAGGGTAATCACACCGTCTTGTTGCTGTGCGCTAATGGATAAGAACAAGGCATCATCACTGCTATCATCATGATATTGTGCCACTAAAGCATCCGCCGCATTATCAACAATGGCATAAAGGCTGTTAAAGAGCGTACGGTAATGTGCACTGATTTCTGCCAAGTCTAATGCAATATCTAAGGTAATATTAACGCTAATATCATCAAGGCGTTTGCCAATACGCACTTGTTTGGCAATTTTTTCCAGTAAAACGTCCAAGTGAATGCATTGTGTTGAATCATCGGATATTTCTTTGGTTTCCTTAATCAGCTCTTTCAGCATGGTTTCAGTGTCTTTCAACCCTTCTAAGGTAAATTCAAGATTGCGCGTATCTTTAAATTGTATCGCTGATTGAATATCACGATAGGCCTGCTTAACATCAATGACCATTGCACCAATTGAGTTATTCAGTCGATGGGTTAAATCTTGTGCTAATAAACTCGTTGAGAGAATATGTTGCTGTTCGGCTATTTTTGCTTGATTATTCGAGAGTTCGAGCGTCAATAATAAACGCGACACTTGATGTGCCACATTTTGCAAAAAGAAGACATCAGCCTGTGAATAGACATAATCAACGGTTGGATGGTAGGTCGCAATCACTCCCACTACATGATCATTATAAAAAATAGGCACACCAATCCATGAAGCAAGATAATCATCAACAAACTCTTGGCGTTCAGGATGCTTAGGATCGGTATACCATGCTTTGGATTCTGCATTGGTTAAATGCAAAATAGGCTGGCGATCAATAATAATGGCTTCTGTTTTACCTTGTTGCTTAGTATCTAAGCGGCGAGACTGCGGCTTTGTTGCTTTAGGCCATTCCTTTCCGTCTTTTAGGATAAGGGGGAAACTAATATTTTCTTGATCATATAAAGCAATGTAAAGATTTTCAGTGAACATTGCCTGCTCAATATACTGATGGGCAATGTCTAGAATTTTATCTTGCGTTAAACCCACCGTCGCCAATTGACTCACCCGTTTACCAAACTGATTCAGCGTGTCATTTCTTTTTTGGCGATCAATCTCATTCAATTCTGTGGCTAAAGCATCGGATAAACGATTAATGACACGCGCGCTAATACTGCCTGCTTTGGTTACAGGAATAACAAAGCAACCAATGACTTTTAGGTTATTATCCTCACTTCCTGTTCGCATCGGGGCAATTAAGTAACATTGTTGATGCGTTTCATGCCATATGGTGAGTTTTTCGGCATTGGTTCTGACTTCATTACGCAGTGTTTCAGCATGTTGAATGGCAATGTTTTGTAGAGTCTGATCAAAATCAATTTCAATCTCACCCTTATTAAACACAGGTTCAACAAGTTGGCTAACTCGATTAACTTTGGCAATCGCTAATGAGTTAATGCCATAATCTTGGTGTAAGAATGCGTATATTTTTTGATAAAGTGCTGCGGCATCATCTTGATTATTGATTCTGAAATCATGTACTTCTTTAATAAAATCATGTTTTTTACGCGAACGATAATCGGCAAGCAACAAGGCCGTAAAATCAGCAATACGATCTAAAAAGGCATCAGCCCCTAAGGCATATGCATTGTCAGTGTGACGATTATGCAGAACAATCATCCCTAAGTTGTATTCTGCGGGATGATAAAGAGATGCGCCAAGCCAAGAACAACAACTTCTGTTTTCGCCTTTTTTAACTAACGCTGGTGGGCTGATCACCATTTCATGCTGTGTTTCAAGTTGCTCAATGATGGCTTCACCGCCAACAATGGCATTGATTTGCGTCTCATTCATGACTCCTGCACAACGAAAATCTTTTTTGACGGTACCTTTATCACAGGCAAGGTAATAGCTGTCTAGATTCATCGTATTTTTAATCAGTACATAGATATCATCATCGCTATACCAACGTTTAATATAATCAACCACCGCAGCAATTAATTCATATTCCTGATCAAAATGATGCGTCAGTAAGTCATGGCGTACATTATCGAAAATTTGATTGTATTGAATCCGCACATGCGTACGAATAAAAAAGGCGATTTGTGCTGACAACACCTTCCAAACGGCCTGAATTTCATTTTCATAGGCCTTTTCTTGGTGCGGATGATGCAGTACAAAAGCGCCAATATTTTTTGATTCATTAAACGTCATTGGCAAAATCAACACGCTTTTGTAATCGGCAAAACCTGCTTTTGCACAGGCTTTTTGGTTCGCGAAATAGCTTAGATTCTGTTTTTTCTGATTAATAACGGCGCTAATGGCAGGATTATCAGCGGTAAAGCAATACTTGGCCGTATTCACGGATTCATGAGGAAAGACACGCCCTTGATAAGCGAGAAACGTTGCTACATCGCTCCCCTCATAATGATAAATAATGGACAACTCTTCAGTATCATCAAGTTGTAAGTCAGCATCTAATAACGTTTGAATTAATTCATCAACCTTTTTGACGGTAATAACCTTGCTTTGTAAATCCTTAAGCAAAAAGGTCATTTTCCGCCATGCAACCGTTGCTTCATTAATATCAGCTATGTCAGCTATGTCAGCTATGTCAATTATGTCTTTATTTTCTATCATTTCTACACCTGTTTCCGTCTGCTAACAACCCCCCTGATCTCAACGATAAGTGATCAGCCCCTCTGTTGTTAGTAGCGTATAAAATTTTGTGAATAAACAAGGTGGAATCCCCCATTTGTACTGAAATTGATCTTGTAAACCCTGTGTGATCAATTGATTTGCTTTTTTCAAAGCGATTAATTTACGTTTGCCACGTTCAAGTGTTTGCGCAAAACGCTGGTATTCTTGTTGCAATAAATCAAGACAATACTGCTGGTTAGCCTGTTGTTCTTCTTTTTCAGCGTTAGCGAGTAACTGTTGCAAGAGTTGCATAACATCAAAGTCATGCAATAAAGCATGTGTAATCGCCCCACGGGCTAAGTTACGCATAATACGCGCCCGCCCTCCCCGCCCTGGTGCTGGCGCACCATCATGAATCAATGCAACAAAGGCTGATAAATGATCGAGAATAATATTGAGTGATTTATCCAGTGATGTATTCGGTGATGTATTCGGTGATGTATTCGGTGACTTATCGAATACACCCGTGTTTTGCGTGTTGTATGCTTTAGGTAATAACCGCTGTAAGGCATTACGCCATGTCGAAAAACGGCTAATATGATACACCGTTGGTACATTTTGCAAAATCATCGCAAGACGTTCAATACCAATGACACATTCAGAAAACACCGTGTCGGCTGGAATGCGTTGTTGTTGATCGTTGAGGTAATTTTCAATAAATAAGGAATTAGAAACCTCAACAAAACGCCCACAACGACACGATTGAATTTTTTGCTTAATCGTTGTACTAGTATGAGCAGCGCTACAGTGACACGTAACCTCTTGGCGTTCATAAAATACTTCGGTATGAGGGCCACATTTTTTACCATCACGTGCAATTTGCCCGCTTTTACGCTGTCGCCAAAAATTATGTTGTTGGTCTAAGCCAATAAGATGTCCTTTATCAACCCCAATACTACGCCAGCAGTCATAGCTTTGCTGATCACGCCCAAAGACTTCATCATCCAGATAGGTTACCCATAAACGCTGTTGCGCTAAACCCAGTACATGCGTTAAAAAATGCCATAAACGCGGTAACACATTTTCACGTCTAGTTGATCCCATATGAAACGCAGCAGACATCTGAAATAAACTCAAATGCATGGTATCGTTGCCTACTTGTTTGACATCAAAGTGGCGAAAACACGGTTGGGTAAAGGTAAATTGATTGCCGATTGCCGCAACGATTTGCGGTAATTCGTTTTCAATTTGAATTAACCCCGCACTCATCACAAACGACATCGGCGCAGAGGAATGCAATAACGAAGCCGCCGGCAATGTTTTAAAACCGTCTGCTTCATGTAATGACAAAAAAGCTCTGCTAATGCTATTACATTCCATAATAATCGTTTTCACTGCCCAAAAGATGATGTGTTATGAAGGGTATAATTAAAATATATACACTATAGGATAATAATATAGCATTTAAACAACAAGAGTTTGTAGGAAAAATTGAATAAACACTAATCCTAACGGCATCTTTCATCTTTTAAGTAATAGCCCATAAGTATTCGAACAAAGTAAAATCAGGTATACTTGTATTT
>CAYNGN010000198.1:0-5807 GCA_964396615.1 uncultured Thiothrix sp.
AGATCTATGCCCGTATCAACAACAACTTCGTCATCGTCGTCATCGTCTTTCTTTGCATTAATATTAGCAATTTCTTTTGATGCATTCGGATCAACGAAACCAACAATTAGATCTCTAAGCCGCATTTTTTCTGCTTCACACAGCTCATATTTATGCAGCATCATTGAAGCAGAACCTGGACACAACGTTAAAGCTCTTAATGCTTCTTCCAAGCCTTCTTCAATGCGGATAGCAATCTCTATCTCATCCTCACGGGTCAATAACTCGACTGTTCCCATTTCACGCATATACATACGCACAGGATCAGTCGTTCGTCCAAAGTTATCTGCATTGACTATCGCCTCAGCGGCTTCTTCAGTATCTTCATCAGATTCAACATTGTCATCATTTAGAATGCTACTAGCACTATCATTATCAGGCGCATTTTCATGGACTGATATCCCCATATCACCAATCATGCTAACAATATCTTCAATTTGTTCAGGATCAACAATATGGTCAGGCAAGTGATCATTAATCTCTGCGTAGGTTAAATACCCTTGTTCTTTACCTTTTGATATCAGCTTCTTTAAGCCTGTTTTTTCCTGCTCTCTATCACTCATGTTACTTGAATTCCCAAAAAACATAAGCGGGCATGTTATTGATAAAACAGATAATGCATCACAAAAAACCGCTCAATAAAGATGCTAATAAATTGCAATAATTAAGAATTTAGGTCGCCCACATTGACCAAAAACCCTAGAGGTAATAAGTATATTATAAGATTAAGGTGAGTATGAAATCGTATACTACCCCTTGTTAATTGCTCTATCGCTCTATCGCTCTATCGCTCTACAGTGTTTAACCTTATTGCTCAATACGCTCTGGATGATCGCACTCCCTCAACAAGGCTAGTAAGTCTCGTTTCTCAAGGTCGTCCAATCCATTAATCCGTTCTTTTTGTAATAAATTTTCTAATTTTTTTCCATAAGCCTGTTTGCGAATTTGTCGCAAGCAATCCTTAATTTCTCTAGCAAGCATCACATCATCATCTGATTTGGGCTGCCATTTCATAAGACTAACTATAGAGGCCTCATGCTGGGTGTTTCTCCACCTATCTAAGATGGCCGCCGCGTTAATATGGGGGCTTTCTTCGATAGTTTCAATAAGTTTAGCTAATAAAATCACTCCTGGTAAATTAAACATCACAATTTCTTCTAAATTGCTTACTTCTGATGCTAATGCAGGACGATGTAGCAATAATGTGATGGCGTAACGAATAGGGGTAATACGTACCTTTCGATCATTGAGTCGTGAAAAATTTTGTTTTGGTTCAGTATTTTTCACTCTGCTGTTTCGTTTAGTCAAGGATGCTAAATCAACAGAAGTTAGTCTAGCGATCTCCGTTTTAAGATCACGACAAACGCCACCATCTGGCACTGTTTGTAATAAATCATTAGCTTCAGCAAGAAAGCGAATTTTACCTTCACGAGTACTTAAATTATGTATTTTTTTCAAATGACTAATAAAATAATCTGGCATAGAAATACTATCGTGTTGTAACGATATTTCAAATGCCTCTCTTCCTATTTTTCGTACCTGTGAGTCAGGATCTTCCCCCATAGGTAGAAATAAGAAACGTATATCCTTGTCATCACGTAAAACAGTGAGTGAGTTTTGTAACGCTCGCCAAGCTGCCTCTCGCCCAGCACGATCACCATCAAAACAAAAAATAACTTCTGATACAGCCCTAAATAAATGCCCTACATGCTCTTTAGTTGTCGCCGTGCCTAACGTCGCAACCGCATAGCTTATATCAAACTGTGCTAGAGCAATCACATCCATGTAGCCTTCGACAACAACGATACGGCTTAGTTTCCGTGTATGCTGCCGCGCTTCATAAAAGCCATATAACTCGGTACCTTTATGAAAAATAGCGGTTTCTGGCGAGTTAAGGTATTTAGGACTGCCATCGCCCATAACTCGCCCACCAAAACCAATCGTACGTCCTCGTCGATCAACAATAGGAAACATAATACGATCACGAAAACGATCGTATACACGCCCTTGTTCGTTTTTAATCAGCAACCCTACATCCAACAACTGTTGTTGTGTATAAGATTGAGTTGGCTTCTGTACAGACCGCCGAGAAAACTGTTTGCTTACTGCATCCCAGCCATCAGGAATATACCCCAACGAATAACGCTCAATAACCTCTCGACTTAAATCACGTTGCTCCAGATAAGCTTGCGCTGCACTATTTTTTTGCAAATGCTGCTGATAATAATGAGCAACATCTTCCATTAACGTATAGAGATTTTTATTTTTTTGCTGCGCTCGCGCTGCGGCTTCCGCCTTTCTTCCCTTCTCACGGGGTACACTAATCCCTAGGCTTGCTGCTAAAGACTCAACCGATTCTACAAAGTCAAGATGCTCATAAGCCATCATAAAGCTAATAGCAGTACCACTCACCCCACAACCAAAACAATAATAGAATTGCTTGACAGGGTTGACCATAAATGAAGGCGTTTTTTCGCTATGAAAAGGGCAACACGCTGCATACAACTGCCCTTTCTTTTTTAGACTCACTCGTGCATGAATGGTATCAACAATATCCACGCGCGTTAGTAAATCATCAATAAAATTTCTGGGAATTAGCCCTGACATTGCGATGGTCTTTCCTAGTTATTAACCTTATATACAACGTGAAAGATGATAAGCTTTGCATGACAGCAACGCAACGATAAGGAGCCGTTTATGCAAAATATGAACAATCTGAAACAACGCTTAACCCCTGAGCAGTACAACGTAACACAGGAAAATGGCACTGAGCGCCCCTTCCAAAATGCCTACTGGAATAACCATGAAAAAGGTATTTATGTTGACATCGTGTCAGGCGAAGTATTGTTTAGTTCACACGATAAATTTGACTCAGGAACAGGCTGGCCAAGCTTTTCCAAACCCTTTATTGATCGTCATATCACTGAACATACAGACAGTTCATTATTTCCACCACGTACCGAAGTCCGCTCCAAACAAGCAGAGTCACACCTTGGTCATATCTTTAATGATAACCCAACAGAAACAGGATTGCGTTATTGCATTAATTCAGCCGCATTACGCTTTATTCCCTTAGAAGAAATGGAAGCAGAAGGTTATGGTGAGCATAAAAATCGTATAAAATAGGAGACTAAGAACTCTAAACGGCTACTTAATTACACATCCCTCCCCCTTAAAGACACTTTTATTTATGAATCAACAAGAGAAAAAAGTAGCTGCCTCATTAGCTGCTGTTTATTCTGTGCGTATGCTTGGGCTATTTATGATATTGCCCGTCTTGCCCTTGTTTGAAAGCCACTATACCGTTACGCCTTTTTTAATAGGGCTAGCCATTGGTATCTATGGACTTTCACAAGCATTATTCCAGATTCCTCTTGGTTTATTATCCGATAAAATCGGACGCAAACCCGTGATCATTGGGGGTTTAAGTATTTTTGCCCTTGGCAGCCTCGTTGCAGCACTTGCTGATGACAATATTTATATTATTATTGCAGGAAGAGCGTTACAAGGTACAGGGGCCATCGCTGCTGCGACTATGGCACTCGCTGCTGATCTGACTCGCGAAGAACATCGTGCCAAAATTATGGCCAGTATTGGCATGAGTATAGGCGTTGCCTTTGCCATAGCAATGATCATTGGACCGATTATTTATCAATGGATCGGACTATCAGGTATTTTTTGGTTCACCCTGTTATTAGCATTGATTGGCATTGTGTTAATTATCGTTGCCGTCCCTACCCCCGTAAAAACCTATGCACATCGTGATGCGGGTATTCTTCAAGGCTACCTCAAACCTGCATTACATAATGTGTCATTACTACGCATGAATGCGGGCGTATTCTTTTTACACATGATTATGACCGCGAATTTTTCAGTCATTCCACTGATTTTAAAAAATAATATGGGCTTTAGCACTGCTGAGCATTGGAAAATTTATTTGCCCGTTTTTCTTGTTTCTTTTGTGCTTTCTGTACCCTTAATTATCATCGCCGAAAAATATCAAAAAATAAAACCCTTATTGCTACTGTCTATTATTACCTTAATCATCGCCCAGCTCTTATTTGGCATGGGATACCAGCTCACAACACCGATGTTGTTCGCCTTTCTCCTCTTTTTTGTTGGCTTTAATTTTTTAGAAGCCATTCAACCTTCGTTAGTTGCTAAATACTCCCATGTTGATACTAAAGGTACAGCAATGGGTATCTTTAGCACTGCACAGTTTTCGGGGATTTTTATCGGTGGCGTACTGGGTGGTTTTGTTGCCATGCAGTGGGGTAGCAGTAGCGTATTTTATCTAGGCGCAGTAATGGCAGCAATTTGGCTACTAATAGCCATTGGCTTACCAACACCTGAGTTCCATAAAGCTAAAATCATTCGCTTAAAACCAGAATGGTTAAACAAACCTGATGAAGCCATTCAACAACTGATGCAAATAGCAGGAGTAAAAGAAGTCTCTATTGCCATTGATGAAGGCATGGCTTACTTAAAAGTAAAAGTCCAAGAGCTTGATGAAGACAGATTATTGAGCTACCAAGTTGGGAGATCAATTTAAGGCGTTTTCACCGATTGATTATGTGTTTGATCATGCATAACCCTTAATTCACGTCGTAAAATCTTCCCTACATTACTTTTGGGTAGCTCATTGACAAATTCAACCACTCTGGGACGTTTATAACCCGTTAAACCTTTTCTGCACCATGAAATAAGCTCTTTCTTGGTTAATGAATCATCTTTTTTAACCACATAAATTTTTACCCTTTCGCCTGATACTTTATGCGGAATACCAATAGCACCCACCTCAAGCACTTTCTTATGGCTAAACACAACATCCTCAACTTCGTTAGGATAGACATTAAACCCTGAAACCAAAATCATATCTTTAATCCGATCAACCAACTTGACATAGCCTTGTTCATTGATAATGGCCACATCTCCTGTACTCAGGTAACCATGATTATCAAAAACATGGGCTGTTTCCTCTGGTCGGTTCCAGTAGCCTTTCATCACCTGTGGACCACGAACCCATAACTCACCTCGTTCACCCATTGCCACTTCATTGCCTGCTTCATCCCTAATAGAGATTTCTGTTGAAGGAATCGGTAAGCCAATATTTGCCGTATAACGTTCGCTGCGTACAGGATTAATGCACACTGCAGGTGATGTCTCAGTTAAACCATAAGCCTCAATTAATACTTTTCCTGTTACTTGCTGCCATCGTTCTGCAGTCGCCTGAGTCACCGCCATTCCGCCGCCCAACGTGAGTTTTAATGATGAAAAATCAAGCTTATCAAAATCTTGGGTGTTTAATAAGGCATTAAATAAGGTGTTTACTCCAATGATAAATGAAAATTTTTCACTGTGTAATGTTTGTACAAACGCAGGTAAATCTCTGGGGTTGGTAATCAACACAATTTTTGCCCCCATTTCTAAGGCAAACATGGCACTCGCCGTCAGAGAAAAAATATGGTAAAGCGGCAATGCAGCGATAAAAACCTCTTTGCCTTCTTCTAAGTCTACTGAAGCCCACGCATGGGCTTGTAATAAATTAGCCACGATATTTTTATGGGTCAGACTTGCACCTTTTGCAACTCCTGTTGTTCCCCCTGTATATTGCAAAAAAGCAATATCATCATGAATAATCGCCACTTCACTAAAACCAAGCTTATGTCCTTTTGCTAATGCTCGGTTAAAAGAAATAGCGGTGGGCAAATGGAAATCGGGGATGATTTTTTTCACATACTTAAGCACAACATTTGTCACTAGCGATT
>CAYNGN010000199.1:0-5795 GCA_964396615.1 uncultured Thiothrix sp.
AAGCATGTCATCTAAATTCAAAGGAGTCTTGATAGATCGTAAGGGTTCTATTTTGGTGGCTTGTCTGAACTCACCCAATCAAAGACCCATTGGCTAACTTTTACAGCAAACTGAGGGGATAGCCATTGTGCTAAATGAATAGCAACTTGAGGATGAACCCATGTCCCTTGTTCGCTTTGAATGCCGCCTCGTTTTGTTTCCACAAGTACCGAAACGGGAATTCCCGTTTCGGTCGATAATGCTTCAATAAAGGCATTTGTGGAATCCAACCGATAAAAATCATGCCACTGTTTTTTTAATGCTTTGCACATTTTTGTTGCATTGAAATAGCCATCTGTTACGCGATAACATACTTCAACACCTTGGATTGAATGATGAACAACTGCTATATTAGGCACTGTTAGTCTCCTTTTCATTTGACACTGAACCGTATTTTTACGGTAGGTTGGGTGATTAATGTAAAAGCCTCGTTGTTCTTGGTTGGATACGAGGCTTTTTTATTATGTCGTAAGTTACGGCTAAAGGTAAAGAAAAAATGTTGAAAACTACGACATTTCTTATAAAATAAGCAAAAAGGAGGCTATAACGTGACTTACGATGAATTAGTAAAATTTTTGAAAAAAAATAAAATGGGGATTGTGAAAGCAAGCAAAGAGCTTGAGCTTCATCGTGATACTGTACGAAGAAGCACTGAAAATAATGATGGTGTTGTACCCAAAGCTTATGAGTATGCTATTAAGTATTTGGTTGTAAATGGTAATATAGAAAATAACCAATAACATCGAAGAACAAACAAAAAACCAAAAGGGCATTTGAATTTTTTGTTAATAAAATCAATTTTTTGAACCCTTCTTTTACTTCTTATTTCCCCTCTTTCTCTTGAGCAATATTGATTCGCTCAACATGCTTACACAACATACGATAATATTGCACCGTATTAAAACCAACAGGAGCTACAGGTAAATTATTGGAAACTGCCCACGCTTGCAGTTTCGTACCATCTTTTATATTCGGCACGGTTAATCGCTTTTTTAGGTGATGAGTTGTTGCTATTTCGGTAGTTATTCGTTTTTTACAAAAATTGATAAAAGCACCATCAGGACTTTTTAGCTCAGGCTTGCCTGTGCTTTTCCAACATGCTTTCCATTCAGCTTCAAGTGCAGCGATATCGTATTGTTGTTGTACTATCTTTTGAGCTTTTTCAAGCGTGGCAGGTTTTAGATGAAAATCATCATATTGTGCTTTTGGAGTCGCTGTCTCTTTTCCATTGAGGAAAAAAACAACATTATTAGCGTCCATTTTGATGCTGTAATCAGGCAAGTGATTGTGTTTAATAATGTGATTTAAAGTGAATTTAAACTTACTTAATGTTGCTGTTGAGCCTACTTTTTTATGCAGGTTTTTAACGCTAATTTTCCAATTTATTGGTTGTTGTCCGCAATGTTTACGCGCAATTTCATAAAGGCGGCGTTCTATTGGTTTTCTGAGTCTAAAATAATCGCGGTTAATGCTTAATACTTGTTCACCAATAATCGAATTATAAAGCCATTCGGATAAGGTGACTTCTAATTTGACCATCCGTTTTGTTTTAGGGGTGTATGTTCCACACTCAGATCTCTCGGAAATGCATACTTCAACGCTTCAGCGTTGATAACGGGACGCTGGAGCGTCCTGAAATGAGTTCCCACGTTGGAACATGGGAACTAGGAAAAATGAATCAGGACGAGTAGTTCATAAATAGGATAATGACGACCTGAAATGAGCTTTTTTGTGGATGAAAATGTAGAATATTATCCTTTATCTATTAATGGTGATGATCATGGAATGGACTGATGTTATAGAAAATCCTTTGCTACAAGACTTACCCTTTAAAATTGAGCTTAACAAATGGGGTAAAATTCTCATGAGTCCAGCAAGCAATAAACATGGGTATATACAAGCTGATTTGGTATTCAGGTTAAGAACCCATCTACCAAAAGGCAAGGTTATAACTGAATGCTCAATAAAAACGCCTGATGGTGTAACGGTCGTTGATGTTGCGTGGGCTTCAGATGGGTTTATCGCTGAACATGGATTCAACACACCTTACAATATAGCACCTGAAATATGTATTGAGGTTGTAAGCCCGTCCAATTCAAAGGCTGAGACGGATGAAAAGATAAGACTATACCTTGATCAGGGGGCTAAAGAGGTTTGGATGTGCAATCAAAAAGGTGAAATATCATACTTTTCAAGTGATGGGAAAATTGATCAATCTAATGAGGTTTAACGAATGTCACGGAATTCCCCATCCATGATCGTTGATTTGGGTGGGATTGCGTTTAATCACCGTTGCTTTTCCTGAACGTCATCAGATAGAATATTAACCAATACATTTTCATTTTAGTCCAACAAATTAGTCGTAATATGAATAAAAGGGGTCAGACCCGTTTTATTGTACCAATCGCTAGTGAAAACTATGCACTTTAGTGCAAGACTTTGGCATCGTCAAAAGAAACTTCATTTTTTTGCCCAGCAAAGGAACCTGATAAAAACAGCGTCAACATTTAGCAGAACAAGCTTTATCAGGTACGGAGTCAACGCTCTGAAAGAACGGGATGCTCTCCTGCTGAATTAATGACAGGAAAAAACACCCTCATTGGCTTGAGGTGCTTGGGTTTTACACGGTTTAAAAAGCCTAGCACTCACTAAAAACACTATTGCTCTTTAAAATTCTTTGTTTTTCTTCTCAAAATAGAGAGAGGTATTCTTGCGTCTGTGTTACCTAAAATGGGGGTATTTTGAACCATGCCGTTTTTTTAATTGCACTCCGATTTCTACTATTGCTTTTCTGTTCCTAAAATAATCGCGATTTATACGCATATAATGATGATATTTTGACCACAATAGCTATACTACTACACATATAAATTTCCCCTCTATTAAGGAACAACAATGAAAAAACGAAATCTCGTCTTAAGCACTTTTATTGGTTTAGGTTTAGGGTTTACTTCAATTGCAATGGCTGCTAACGAACCTATTCAACCCATTAAAGCCCCGAAAGGAATTAATACTGCTCAAGCTGAGTTGGGCAAAAAACTATTTTTTGATCCACGTTTATCGAAATCAGGTTTTATTTCCTGTAACTCCTGTCACAATTTGAGTATGGGAGGTAGCGACAATTTACAAACGTCTATCGGGCATAAGTGGAAGAAGGGACCCATTAACTCACCAACGGTTCTTAACGCTAGCTTTAATCTGGCACAGTTTTGGGATGGTAGAGCTAAAGACCTTAAGGAACAAGCGGGTGGCCCTATAGCTAATCCTGGTGAAATGGGCTCTACTCATACTCTGGTGGTCAAAATAATAAAGTCTATCGATGGTTATCAGCAGGAGTTTAAGAGTGCTTTTGGTGGTGATAGCATTAATATTGATAAAATCACACAAGCCATTGCCGAATTTGAAAAAACATTGGTAACACCCAATTCCCGCTTTGATCAATGGCTGTTAGGGAAAAAAGACGCGATCACCATGCATGAAAAAAAGGGGTATCAATTATTTAAAGACAGTGGCTGTGTGGCTTGCCATAACGGTGTTGCAGTTGGTGGTAACTCATATCAAAAAATGGGGGCAATAAAACCTTACAAAACAGATAATAAAGCGGAAGGGCGTTTTGCTGTAACAGGAAAAGAAGCTGATAAATTTGTCTTCAAAGTACCTACTTTAAGAAACATCGAATTAACCTATCCATACTTTCATGATGGTAATGTTGCAACCTTGACAGAGGCTGTCGATACGATGGGAAAACTTCAATTAGGTAAAGATTTTAGCAAAGAGGAAAATGCGAGCATTGTCGCCTTCTTAAAAACACTAACAGGCGATCAACCTTTATTCACTATGCCAATTTTACCTCCTTCTGTTGATATTACCCCTAGACCGATAGCATTTAAGGATTAATCATTCACAAATGAGAAGCAAGTCATGTGCGTTATTTTTTGATTAGAAGGATGTTTGACTGATATGTCTATTATCAATACTGTGGCTGGTATTGAAAATATCCTTAGAATACACTCAATTAGAATCAGATATTTCTTTGAAAGCCAACCATTAGGACTTATAGAAATTGAATGAATTCGGAAAGCCGTACTTGACCCTTTGTAATAGCATTAAGCTGTTTTTTTAATCACATCACTTATTTTTTGCATTCATTCGCCAAAAATATGAAAAATCTATTATGCTTAAGGGAGACACGCAAATAATAGTCATACAGAAAAATAAGGACGATTAATGAAAACAATCAAACAGATTATTACCCATAAAGGCGGTGAAGTTGCACATATTGAGCCTCAAGCGAATGTTGTTGATGCGATTAAAATCATGACAGAAATGAATATTGGCTCGATGTTAGTGATGAATGAGGGCGACATAGTCGGGATTTTAACCGAAAAGGATTTTTTGCAGCAGATTGTGCTGAAAGATCGCTTATGCGAGGTCGTTCCTGTGGCTGAGGTGATGACAACACAAGTTATTGCTATTGCGCCCGACCAAGCTATTGAGCAAGGTCTAGCGATTATGACCAATAAACGTGTTCGCCATTTACCCGTGATGGACGATATGAAACTGGTTGGGTTGGTGTCGATTGGTGATTTAGTGAAGGCGGTTATTGATGAGCAGCAGTTCACTATTGAGCAGTTAGAGCATTATGTTTATTGTTGATGCTTGTATCTCGTTTCCCACGACACAAACACCAAGACCATTATGAATAATATTTTGCCCAAACATAACTTTATTCCCTTGCTTGCGATAAGTCGCTAAAGTTTTTAATGGCTCAGCATTTGTCTTCTTACCTGTTGTTGGATCAACCGTGGTAATAATACAGCGCGAACACGGTTTAACCATGCGGAAAGTGACTGTATTAATACGCATTGTCTGCCATGTATCCTCAGCAAATGCCTCACACCCTTCAATAACAAAGTTAGGACGAAAGCGTTGCATACTTATAGGTTGAGCTAGCTTTGTATTGAGATCATCCAACGATGCTTGTGAAATCACTAACAACGGAAAACCATCAGCAAAGCTCGTTCTATCACCTTGTCGTGCATAGGTAAGATCACAAGCACGAATTTCATTATCTGCCATATAAACAAGATGACAAGGTTCACCAATAATTTGCGTTAACCATCTATCCGTATCAGGACTAATTAGCTGAGCTTGCACCGTATCCTGCCATATTTTCACTATCATTACTGAATGATTTTCTACATCTATCTGCGGCACAAAATGATCAGTAACTCCTTTGTGGGTAAGAATTAATTGCTTCTTCTCTATCTGTGGTTGGATTAACGCCATTTGCGGATGAGTACGTTGGGTAATAAATTTCCCCGCAGTAGAAACAACCATCCAACGACGATCATAATACAAGCCTGTTGTCGCTAATTTGCTCGAGGTTAATGAAATACCTGCCATTGATTTAACAGGGTAAATAGTTATTGCTGAGAGTGTAATCATTGCTTACTCAAACTAAAAATAAATGAATTCTAATACATAATTGATATAAAACGCCCCTATAAAATTTACAGAATACAGAAAATCAACATCTGCCTTTTCCACTAATCAATTTTTTTAATTTATACTGGGTATTAAATTTATAATGACTAAAAACAACACACATAAAATTATAATAATAGGTGCATAAATGACTTCATTAATTAGAAAAAATGGACTAAAAAAACTGGGATTAGGCATGCTGGCAGGAATGATTATTATCTATTCTGTCTATTGGCTTCAATTACAAGGACATTCTTCAAACAACGCTC
>CAYNGN010000200.1:0-3681 GCA_964396615.1 uncultured Thiothrix sp.
TGATATGTTGTTCGGTGATCTCACGTCTTTTGCCAATATCAATACCTAGCCTGGCTTCTTTATTGATAATGGCCAACTCTGCTTGGTACATTTCCAGTTGTTTCTGCTGATCCTCAACACGTGAAGGCGTTGCATGTTGGCTAATGGCAACGCGAGCGCATGCAGTATCCAAGACACTGATGGATTTATCGGGTAATTGGCGTGCAGGGATATAGCGATGTGAAAGGCTGACAGATGCTCGTAGTGCCTCATCAAGCACGAGTACCTTATGGTGTTTTTCCATGACAGGTGCAAGACAACGCATCATTTGTGTTGCTTTTTCTTCATCAGGCTCTAGCACTTGGATGACTTGAAAACGGCGGGTGAGCGCAGGGTCTTTTTCAAAATACTTTTTGTATTCTGCCCATGTTGTTGCCGCAATGGTGCGGAGCGTCCCTCTGGCGAGGGCAGGTTTAAGTAAGTTGGCAGCATCCCCTGTGCCTGCTGCACCGCCCGCACCAATAAGGGTGTGGGCTTCGTCGATAAAGAGAATAATCGGCGTGGCAGATGCTTGTACTTCTTCAATAACTTTTTTTAGACGAGATTCAAACTCGCCTTTCATACTGGCTCCCGCTTGCAATGCACCCATATCGAGTGAATGAATTTCGACGTTTTTCATTGAAGGTGGCACATCACCCATGGCGATTCGACGGGCAAAGCCTTCAACAACAGCGGTTTTACCCACGCCAGCTTCACCTGTCAGAATAGGGTTATTTTGACGACGGCGCATAAGGATATCAATAATTTGCCGAATTTCATCATCACGTCCAACAACGGGATCTATTTCATGCTTACGAGCGCTTTCAGTGAGGTTGGTGGCATAGCTTTGGAGTGCGCTTTGTTCACCGTTGTCTTGTGTCTCGTTGTCATGGATTGGCGAATGGTTTGATGTTGAGTGTTTATTTTCGGGGGATTGGGCGCAAATAATTGAAAATTCATGTATCAACTGTTCGTTATTGATTTTTTTAAATTCAGCTGACAAGGCATAGAGGCTGTCAGTAAGCGTTGGGGTTTCCAAAATACCAATAAATAAATGCCCTGTGCGTATGGTGTTATCAGCAAGTTCTAAAGAGCCATAAACCCAAGCACGCTCAATGCTATGGGTGAGTTGTGCGGATATATTGGGTGATGATGCACTGCCGCGGATCGCTTCAATGCGGGTTAATATGTCTTTACTTAAACGTGCTTCATCAATGCCAAAGTATTTTACAATTTTACTTAAATCGGAATCCTGTAATTGTAAAAGCGTGTAGAACCAGTGTGAAAGTTCGATTAAGGGATTTTCACGCAAGGCACAAAATCGGTGCGCACTTTCGATGCTCTCATAAGCGAGTTTGTTGAGTTTGCCAAAAAGCGCTTTTCTACTGATACCAGACATATAACTTTTACCTATAAACGTGGTTAAACGTGGGGTTTTTCTTGCTATTGGGGGATGTGTTGACGTTCTAGACGAAGACCTGCAATCGCTTCTTGCGTGTCGGTGTTTTCATCGTTATAAGATTTTTGTGGCGAGGATGTTGACCATGAAGTCCATCCCAGCAGCCCTGACTGACCTAATGTTGTACAGGGAATTGATGATTTTATCAACAATAAAGTAATTTCCCAGTCAAACTCTAGCCCGACATAATTCTTGATCACACTATTCACGGTTTTGATTTTCGGTTGGTCGGGAAGAAAGTGTAGGTAGTCGTCATAATGCATGGGGCCGAGTAATACCTTGAATTTGTATTGGCACTGCCAGCTATTTTTTCCTAATGTTGCGTTAACACCGAGTTGTTTTGCATAGTGTGATTCTCTTAGTTGGCATTGGTGTTGTTTGTCAATACTGAGCCATTCTCCAATGAATTCTTCAATGCGTGCCTGTACATTGAATAACTGGTAGAGCATAGATTCCAATCCCTGTCTGTGTTTTGATTGACCTGCTAAGTAAGCCACATGGCCGAATTTTCCATAGTCGGGCATGGTGTCGCGTTGCCGAAGGGCAGGTAAGCCATAACCTGCAAGTGAGCCAATATAGCGTTCATAATTATTAACGCCTGTATCACGTTGAATCGAAGGTTCTTTATTTGCCCATGCTCGGTACAGTAAGCTGAGTAAGCGATGGTGGAAAATATTTAAAAAATCGCTGATTTGTTGCTTTTTTTTGCTTTTGAGGCGCGTAATGTCTTCACTCATCGTGAGTGGCATTGGGCCGTTGGGTCCTAACAAGCCAAAGAAATTGACATCAAGCCATTGGTGTGAGGTTTGTGTGGATTTTCTTATGCCATCTAACATGCTAGGGGCAAACGTAATATGTGGATTTTGTCCAAGATAGATGGGATCTTCGCTGGCTGATTTACTGTTGCCAAAGCGTGCCGCACTGACACTTTCAAGTAAACGCATGACGGCAAAAAAATGGTAGTGTTTGATGTCCTTGGGTAGAGTGGCTAATACGGCATCAAGTGGCTGATTGATTGTAGGTTCTTTTTCTTTTGACTGTGTTGTTTTAGTGATTGCTTTACTCATAGGACTTTTTGCGTCCCTGCTTTTATTGGCCAGCGCATAATTTCGCCACGTTCGAGTGTTTCAATAACGGTTTGGGTAAAGCTATTAATGGAAACATATTGGGTAAAAAAATGATTGAGTACACTGCCAAAAAGGAAGGCGCTACTCCCCGCAAAAGCAGCTTCTTTTAGGGTGATGGTGATTTCAATACCCCGTGCATAGGTCATTCTTCCTTGGATGAGTAAGGGATGCACGATGGATTGGGTTTGCACTTGTTGAATGCCTTGGCTAATTTGTTGTTGTGTCGCGTGTAATGCTTGTACGGAGTTACTAACCTGTTGCGTATGGAGTTGTAATTGTAAGAGTTCTTTCAGTGCTTGGGTGTTTTGTTCCGTATTATTGTCGTCGGCAATAGAAAGATGATTGAGAGATAATAAATTAATCAGCTTCCATGTATGTTCCCCTGTTAGATGTGAGGGCTTGGGGATACTAAATGGTATTATATTTTGTATACCCCCCACCGCTTTAATGGGCAAGCTTTCGGGGCTGGTAAAGTTAATCGTTGTATTACCTAGATAAAGCGGTAGCCCTCTATTAGTGCAAAGTGCCTTAATGCGTAGTTCTTTGATGGTCGTATCATGTGGAAAGGGGCTGCTATCATCATGGATAGAGATATAAAGGTCATTGCCTTTATATTGATGCGAGATAGCATTTGATTCACGCATTTCCACTTTGCGTTTTAGGGTATAAAAATACTGTTTATCGTGGTTTAAATTGCTGTGATTGAGCGAGTAAAAGGGTTGAAAAGTTGGTGCTTTTTGTGCGTAGCCTGTTACCCCTTTAACCTGTTGTATTTTATAAACCTCAAAGTACTGAGGATTACTTTTGTCGATAATAATGGGGTGGCCTGGTAGATAGTGGGTAATCTCGTTCTTTTGCGGTTTTTTTGCAGGTTGTTTGGTGAGATGAACCGCATCTGAGGTTTTTTCAAATAGGTTAATCGCGGGTGTGCAAAATAATTCAAAATGTGATGTATTGAGTGTGGTCGTAAGGCTTTCATCAAGCGTGTCTAAGAGTAAATAGATGTCGAGTTGATGAGTGTCAAACTGGCATAGGGTGTTTTGCAGCTGAGTTAAGCTAACAAAGAAAAAACGTTCG
>CAYNGN010000200.1:3714-5281 GCA_964396615.1 uncultured Thiothrix sp.
GGAGGCGATAGCCTTGAAACGTTTGTGGTGCTGTTGGTAGGAGTGATGCTGAATTATCAAAACCGAGAGGTTGTAAGGCATTTTCTTCTAGCAAAGTAATGGTTTTTTTATCGCGAGAGGTGATAACAATTTGATGTAGGTTTCTGAGTAATATTTCATAAATTTTTCCCGTAATTTCCCCATTGGAGGATAAATAAAATGGGAGTTCATCAAGTGTTGTTAGCGTATCAAAAGTGGCATTGCTGCGCGTGGTTTTAAGCGTTATTTTGATGGCGGCACGTGTTTTTTGCCAACGATCAGGGTGAATGTTTTGCCTTATTTCTTTGCTAAGACTGCCCGCAACCATATAGCTTGCATCATCAATAGCAATAGGCCATAGATGGAGATCTTGTGTGGTGCGGTATTCACATTGTACTTTTTTTTCTGAGATTCTAGGCGAGAGCAGGCGTGCTCCTTTTGACAGGGGAAAGCCTTTAGCCTGTAATTCATCATCAGGTTTAAAGCGAATGATGGTCATCGAGGGAAGTGGTGATAAAAAATCAGGGTAGATAATATTCAGTAAATGCTGAGAAAATTCAGGAAAATCTTCTTCGTATTGCAGTTGTATACGTGAGGTTAAAAAAGCAAAGCCTTCCAGTAGACGTTCGACATAAGGATCTTGGCAATCGCCTCGTCCAAGATCAAGATGTCCAGCGATTTTGCGGTGATTACGCGCAAATATTTTTCCCATTTCACGAATAAAATGCAGTTCTTCATTGTAAAGTTTTAGGTGACGCGGATCCATGCAAGCTCCCGATTATTCGATGATAGTTTCGCCATCAGCAATATTAATTTTTGTATGAAAATTTATCGGTATGTTATGAGTCGCAATAATGCCTTTAATAATGAACTCAAAGGCACCTTTAGCGAAAATTTTTTGTTTGTATTCTTTGGGGTAGTCACTGAAAACACGTTCTTCCAGTTCTCGGTCAACATCAGGAACGACTTCCAACGAGTGGGGAGCAATGCGAGGTTCGTACGTTAAAATAGCATGACGGATCATGTGTGTTACTTCACGTACACTGGCATCATTTCTGAGTAGGCCTGCATAGTTACGAATGCCAAAATTAACCACAGAGCTGGTTACTTCTGGATAGTCCGCTTTTTGCGTGTCAAATAATGGCATCGTTTGATGGTTCAGTAAGCGCTCAAGATCTCTTTTCACATTTTTTTCTAATAGAGTAACCACTTCGCGGTCATTGTTGGGCGCAGAGCCCATGAGTCGATCAAATAATGAAGGCAGTATAAGCGGCATTCTAGTGTCCCCTTGGTAGAATAAAGTAGCCCGATGAGTCATTTTTGTGGTGTTTTTTAGTTGGTTTGTGAGATGAATTTACCCTATATGTGGATATTTTCCAAGCAAAAAAGTATATTTTTTATTAATATTATTTACTTTACAAATAGTATTTTTTTATGTAGTAAATTAATGTAATCTGAATGATTATAAAAAATTATGATTTTTTTATTGATCAATTGAACGTATTGATGCATATTATTTAGGCGGTTTTGATGGGGCTTAATTTTCATT
>CAYNGN010000200.1:5317-5739 GCA_964396615.1 uncultured Thiothrix sp.
AATAAGCACGTGTTGCATTCCCCAAAAATATTGAAAAAAGTCTTGAAAAGACTGATCCGTTTATAATTTGTAGTTCTGTGAGTGTCATGGTTACACCATGGTAGTCAGCGTTAGCTTTTTACAAAAAAAATCTACAAAACATTCGGCTTTTTATTTTATATAGCGTTCTGTTAAGTTGAACATAGGGCATTCTTTTTCTGCATCCCACCCCATTGGGATGTTAATAAATCATGTAAAAATAGGAGAAAACAATGGCTGCGGATATGTTTTGCAAGCTAGAGGGGATTGATGGCGAAAGTACGGATGACAAGCATCCAAAATGGATAGCTTTCGAGAGTTTTACCCACAATGTAACACAACCTCTTTCTGCTGCGAGCGGTACAGGCCGTCGTACAGGGGGTCGTGCTGACTTTGCTGATTTT
>CAYNGN010000201.1:0-5714 GCA_964396615.1 uncultured Thiothrix sp.
AGTGAGATCGACTAAATTGGGAATAACTTCATTGGGGATGAAACCAAAGAGTTCTTCACCTGTGTTCGCATTAAAGGCATGTAATATACCATCATTAGCGCCAACGAAAATAGCGGCTTGTCTTGATTGTTTTGCTGCTAGAAAAGCAGGGTATTTAGAGCCGCCTTGTTGAGAGGTTAAGGATGTATAACCAAAGTTTTCTCTTTGCCCTGAAAAAATAGGTGAAGAGTGAATAATATCACCCAACAAGTTGCTTCGCTCTCTAAAAGGACCATCCGTATTATCTTCGTTTGTTTGTTCACCTCTGATCCAGTTTAAGCGTTTTTTTCCGATGACATTACTGACATTTTTACGAAAATCCTGTTTTTGTGTATTATTTAACTCATCCCATAAGAAATTAATCCCTTTATTATTCGATGCTTCTGGGTCATAACTCATGAGTTTACGAATATTGAACGCCTTTATTTTGTTGGCAGCATTCCATTGCTGCGCTCTGGTACTACCTTCATTATTGGTTGTATTTAGATCATAGGATAATAAATGCCCTTCCCATTTTTCATTGTTAAATTGGGTTTGAAATATTCGCGTACTTTCATCAAGCCGGTTTAGGTTAACGGCGACTGCTGCTGTGGAATAAATAGCGGAAGGAACCTCGTCAATAGAGCAAATAGGAATGCTGTCGGCGATAATAATACGATAATCTTCAACTTCACCATCATTAGCAGGGCCTGCTGGTAATAAGTCTTGGGTGCTGCTGTATCTAAATCTCACATAGGTGGTGGCTAATGTTGCATGTTCAGGGATAGTGACGCTTAAAAGAATTTGTCCTGACACTGTTTCTTCATTAGAGGAAATTTTTTCACCATTTTCAAATAAACCATTTGCATTCCAGTCAAGCCAAGCATTTAAATAGCCATTGCCGTGTGTTTTTACGGTGAAAATGTAAATTTGTTTTCTAACAAAGGTTTGTCCTTGTATGTCAAGGTTATCAAAGGTTACCCCATCTTCATCATCTACTTCGCCAATATCATCACCTGTGGCATTTTCTCCATAAGGATAGGGGGTTACACCCTCAATAACTTCATTATCAGGAGGGGTTGTACCAAGGTAAACAGTAGGGGAGGTTGTTGGTATGATATGGAAGGCCGCATTATAACTTTCTGGTGCATCACCATAATCAAATAAAGGATCATCATTGGTAGGGGGGTCTATAGGAGGAGCAATACTTGCGCCACCATTACAGGAAAGTGTTTCTATGTCTCCTTGTAGATTAGTGATATAACTTGCTTCTTCTAAATGACCATTTGATAGGTTTATTTTGTGGATTTTATTTCGTGTACTGGATGAACCAACACCACTATCATTTTCGACATATAAGTTACCATCATCAGCAAATGCTAAACCTTCAGCATCAACTTCATCTTGAAGTTGAAACAGTAAGGTTGTTTGTCCCGTTTGCAGGTTAAGGGTATAAAGTTTTGGTTTTTTGTTATTCCAGTTGTAGTCATCAATAACATACGCTGAGCCTGTTATAGAATTGATTGCTAATCCGCCTATGGAGCTTGAGATAGCCCCTGAAATAGATTTTGGATATCCTGCTAATGCTTGCCATGTGAGAGGATTAAAGGCGTACAGTTTCCTTCCTTTCTCAATAGCATAAAATATTTCTTCTTGTGTTTCAGGATTAATATAAAATTCAGCAGCATCAACATGATCAGGCACTAAAGCAGCAGCTACTAATGTAACATGTCCTGTTGTGGTATTTATTTTATAGAGACTGTCAGGGCCATCATCATTTTCATGACTATTGTATGTTTCACCATCATCATCAAATTTATAAAGATAGCCATCTGAGGGGCGATAACTTCCGCCTTCAGCACGTAGAACTTTATCGGCCTCAATGATGATGCTTTGTGGTAGTGGATTTGCGCCAGCTCTAGGATCTATTTTGTAAATTTGAGTATTATCATCAGTGGTTGCCCAACAAATAGGTGTGCCTCCTATGTATTCTTTTCCTTTACTACATACTTTAATATTATCAATTTCATGAATATTACATGCTCCTCCAGTACCTGATGAGAAAGCAAAACGGAATTCTTCTGGGGTATTGCTTTGATGATAAGTTGCATCTAAGGCATTAAAGGGGCCTAAAATAGTTTCATAGCTTGAGCCTGTACTCCGTTCTAGGGTGACTTCTTGAAGACTGGTTGTTGACATATCAACTGTAAAGCGGTAGCGCCCACTTTTATAACTGGTGTTTGTTAGTTGGGCAAGTGCTTGACCTAGAGGTGTTGTTGATGTCAATAAGCGATAGCCAGATGCTTCATCACCACGTATTGCAATAGTATTTGGATCTTCCCCTGATATGTTATGGGTATATCCATTGATGTCTCTTCTCCCTTCATCATTGGTTTTAAAGTTACCAAATTCATCAATGCCTAAACCAAACCAGCCTTTTTCAAAACCTGCGGCTGTTTTCTTGTTTGCATAGCCAAGAGAGCCGCCATTGGCACCTACTCTTGGGGATCGTCCTACTGATGAATCAAATAAGGCAAGAGCAATGCCATCAGCACCCCAGTCTCCAGCCCCAGTGCCGCTTTTATAGTTAGAGCCATTAGCACAGCCTCCATAAGCATAATAGTCAAACTCCATGATAAATTTGTTATTTTGACTAGGAAATACATAATCTAGTGTAACAGCAGTACTTAGGTTATGTTCTCGATTAGTCAAACGTAGCCGACCATTTCCATTGACGGTTTCAATATGAGGAATAAAGCCTCCTGATGCTTTAAGGGTTCTCCATTTAGCTGACAAACCTGATTCAAAATCATCTTCAAAAATAGCGGTACATTGTGTGTCTGGAGTAGATTCTTCTAGTTTTATTGATGTTGTGATTTTAAAGTTGGATGCAACCCTATGTCTTTCCGCCCAAAACATGTCAAAGTTGTAGGTTTCTCCAACGGTTAATCCGAGGGTATTGAGATTAACGTCGCGTGTTATTTCACTATGAACCCCTCCGATATCAACAGCAAGTTTATTGTCAATAAACACCCATACATCATCGTCGCCACTGAACTCAAAGATTTCATCTCCTTGGTAAGTAAATTCAGAATGAAGCTCATAAGTTATATGATAATTATGTATTTCGCCTTCATTACCAAATAACTGTCCATCTAGAGGAAAAAATCCAGCGCTATTATTCGTATCACCTACAGGGGTAATTGCACTGTCATAGGTATAAATCTCACCTTCTTTTTGCAAGGTAATACTATAAGGCATTGATTGATTAATACCCGCAGCATCATTAAACCATTGGTTAAAGTTAGCAGCTGTACTTGTTGATTTGCTTGCACCATTAAAAACAGGTTTTTTATCATTACCCAATGTGTTTTTTACCATATTAAGTACTAATCCAGCAAATCCCCAATTGTGTCTATTATCGTAGAGTTCAAAGTCTGGATGCGTTTTGTGAAAATCCCTGAGTGTCCCTGATAGCGTGATGGTGTTTGAAATGGTTTCAGTTGTAGAAATGGTATATTCTATATGTAAAAGTGGGGCTTTACTTGAACTACCATCGTACGATTCAGCAACTCTTTTTCCTGTGCCTGTGATAATAAATACCATAGAGTTGCCTGAATTCCATCCATTTCTATCAATAGTTTCCTGAACTATATTCGTTAGATTGGGTGTATTCTTTTGCTGTCCAATATGCTTTTTCTTCCATTTTGTTGGATACCAATCGGTAGAGTTATTTGTTTTGTTACGATTACTAATATTATGGAATGAGGAGCTAAATGTCGTTGCATTATCATGTGCTTCGCCATGTATCGTTAAGCTCGTGCTTTCTGTGCTTTCTTCATCAACACGAAATTGAATATAAGCATTAGTAATGGTTGCATTTTTAGGGATTGTTATTGCATTAAAACGGATGCCGATTGTTTGTATATTATTGTCTTTTGTTAGTTCTAAATCAGTGCTATGACGATACATATATCCATTTGGCCATTCTTCAGCATCATCATTGCTCTGATTAACACGTATTTCTAAGGTTTCGGCATAGGCTTTTCCTTGCAAAAAAAAGCTAGTCAATAAAATGGCAAATAATGCTAGAGGGAGGTTGACAATTTTTTTCATAATAATTTTTTTGTTATTATTCTAATAGTTTGGTAAAAGCTATTTTTTTAAATGAAATTAATAGTTGTTTTTAGCGTTTGATAACGGATTGAAGAACAACGGTTGAATTACCTGTTGCACCTTCTGATCTTGCGGTTACTCGGTAGTATGCATTTTCTTGTGCAAGCCCTGCTTCTAGTGTTCCGTTGTTATGCCCTGTAGGAGGAAGCTGCTCTATAACATATTCTGGTGAGGTAGCAACATGTAAAATGGTAGGTAGTGCCACATCAGCATGACTATAGCTATCCCAGACAGCATCATCGGCTAAATCTCTTGTTGTCTCAGGCTCATAGGATAACAGTCCATTGCTATCATTAAATACAGGTAGAGGCACGGTATTATGAATATATTTTTCGGCTTCTTTTAAGGTGATTTCAGCGGTTTGAAAGGACAAGTCGCTATCACGTAAGTTACTTGCAATTTTACTGTCTAATAGGGTGGTATTAACACTATTCAGCGTTAATAAAGTAATAATAAATAACAGCATGAGTGAGGTTAATAAAGTTACTCCTTGTTGTTGATGTTTAAGTGTTAAAGGGGTCATTTTATTTTGCCAGTAGTTGGTTTCTAAGTGCAATCGTGGTTGAAAAGCTATACCGCATATAATGGTCTCCTGAGGGGGGCATGGTTGTTATTCCATTAAAGGTGATTGCTGTTTCGGTAGAGAGGATTTCTTGGTAAGAGCGGAGCAATAAATTTATTTTTAAACTGACAATATCACTCCAATGTGTAACTGCATCAGCAGTCACATAATAGTTAGGGGATGCATCATTATCAGTGTCTTCACCATAAAGAAACTGGATGTTTTCTACATTTTCTAGAACGGGTTTTGCGCTACCTGATGAGGCTTCTTGATTAAGCTCTTTCCAGTATAAGCTAGGTGCATTATTTGCATTAGAAGCTTGTTTGGAGACATAAAAAATGGCTTGCTTTAACTTCCTTGCTTCTGCGGTACTTAGGTTAAGTTTGTCAAGATTAGCGACTTTATTACCAGGTGAAAGATCAGAACATGTATTTGCAATATTGATATGTGTATCTGTGCCAGCACAAGGTGTGGTGATATCACCTGCATCACAGGCACAAACTTGTGCCATTAAAATAGTTTCGCAATCATTAAGGACTACAATATCGCCTTTCTTAACATCAATCGTTGAGAGTGTTATGTCTTCGCCGTTAGTAGCTGTTATTTTTCCTGCATTCGTATCGGTATACCAAATTTTTAGAATGTCAGAATTTCTAACGGATTTAACACTGGTATCAAGCGCTGCTACTTCTTGTGTGCTCGTTGTCCAGCCACTTGAAAGCTGATAGTTATTGTTGGTTTGACTGGATACTGTAATAACCGCAGCATTTTCATTAATCGTGATGGAATCTCCCGTACTTGTTGAGCTGGCTTCCCAACCTTCTAGTGTTCTCCATGGACGAAATGTTTTACTTTCAGTATTAACAAGGCTGCTTGAGGTGAGTTTCCCTGCTATATTTGAACAGCCCATATCACCCGCTTGTTGTAATTTTGACGCTATAAATGAGAATGCAAATTG
>CAYNGN010000202.1:0-4051 GCA_964396615.1 uncultured Thiothrix sp.
TTGCATATTGACGATGTGACACACGTTATTAATTTTGATTTACCAGCAATTGCAGAGGACTATGTGCATCGTATTGGGCGGACTGCTCGTGCTGGAGCGTCAGGATATTCAGTGAGCTTTGCTTGTGAGGAAACGGCGTTTAATCTGCCTGATATTGAAGCTTATATTGGTAAACGTCTTCCTGTTGGTTCTATTGATGGTGAATTGTTACCTGAGCTTAAAAAACCGACACCACGTCCACAACGTAAATCGAAATTTACTGCTAATCGACGTAATAATCATAATAGTGGGAAGCAAAATCAAAATAATAAGAAAAAGAGGCATTATCCACAGAATAAAAAACAGCATAAAAAGAAGACTGATTGATGGGGAGAGCAGTATATTAAGCTAATATGGAGCGGTCATCATCATCCTCACTATCATTTAAAAGGTTGATGGGATGGTTGTGATAAATATTTTTGACGATTTCACCTGCTAATTTTTGCAATTGATAACACGTTTGAGGGAAGGTAATATCACGGGCTGTTGAGGTAATGGTATTAATAAGTCCAAAAGCAGTGTCATCATCTTCTATAATAGCATGTCTGAGTAGTTCATTTAATAGACTATTATCTTCCGTGAAGCGTGGTAGTGAGAGAATTTCTTTCAGCAGAATGACTTCTTTGCTGAGTGAGGTTTTTAATGAGGCAATGGTTTGTGAGAATGTGTCTTTTTTAGTGCAACATTTAATGGCAGTGTTAAGGTGTTTGGTCAGCTTTTTTTCCGTAAGTGCTTTATCACCTTGTTGCCAAATAATACACTCTTCAGGTGTGTCAGCAATGAGCAGGCCACTCTCACAAATAAGACGAAATAGGTAAGGATGAACAGCAATAAGTTCAGGTGAATAATATAAGGCAACACCACCTTGGACATAATCACCTTTTAGGAGACTATCTGAGATAGTTAAGGTTGCTTCAATCAGTAAATATTGCTTATTTGTTGATGTTTGTATGACATGTCCCCCATGTGCTACTACTTCTTGAGTAAAGAGATCTCTAATGGTTTTTGTGTCTATCATTGTAATCGTTGTCATAGCAAGTCATCCTTATTCGATAAAATATTTCTGTTGGCGAAATTTCATCTATGTCTGCCTGAAACCCCTGACCTTTCTGCAAGTATAGTCAAAAAATAGTGCTTTGTATGGTTGAGTTTTAGGTAGTTTTTCTGCTTTTATTCGTTGATAACCGACATGTTTTATTTATCGGAATTAACTAGGTTTTTTAGCAGAATCTCCTATACTTTTGAACTATTCATTCTTGATTTCTGTCAAGAATACGGGGTGTGCTGGTTGTGTTTTGCACAATATGGTGCTTTGCCTGGTGTTTTTTTGGGTAAAGAGTATTCGTTATTCATCTATTCTATTTATACCATGAACACCCTGTTAAATACTTATTTTTATAGCAATAAAAATCCTAACAATTAGCCTTATAACTATTATAAAAGAGCTTAAAAGTACTATGAACACATATGAATCAGTGATTAAAACCAGAAAGTCTCGTTTGCTTGAGTATTTCAAAGAGCCAATGGAAATGCTTAGTTATAAAGTAGCCGCTGTCTGGTCTGATAGGGATGAGATTGATGCTGTACTGGTACGATGTTTAAACATAAATCGTATTTTGGAAAGCTGCCATCAGATCTATGCGTTTAATTTAGAAGGAATGTTGATTAGCTCATTGATTCGACATGAAGAGGTTATACGCTCAGTTGCAACGAAGGATTTGCGAGAACGATTGTATTTTAAGAAATACTTACCAAAAGATGGGTTGCGTTTATCTCGTGCTTATACATGTCTTAGGAGTGGTAAAAACTGTGCTACAGCAGTACAAACAGTAAAAGTGAATGGGGAAATTATTGGTTATGTTGCCGCTGATTTTTTGCTGCTTGATTTACCCCAAGAGGAAGAGGCGACGAAAGATCGTCGTATTTGGATGCAGGTTAAAGGTGACCCTTCAATACGAAGTACTCTTTTTATGCAAACACGTACCATTAGTTTAATGGATGATGCATTAGATGATGTGATAACCATTATGGAGGAGTTGTTTACCGAGCGTGGTTTATTTCATTGTCAGCTACATTTTTCCAGTTCACGTTGTACTTTTTGGTTATACGAAGATCCTTATCGGTATCGTGTGCATGTGCTAGATGAGATGTTACATGATGTATTGCTTGCGTATCCAAAACGTCCTTATCCTGTGGAATCGAAGGTAAAACGAGAACAAATTCGTCCTATTTTAGAGCAGTTTAAATTGTTGCGTGAGATGGATGAGACGCTTTATTTGCGCTCAGGATCACTCAATATTATTAATGGTATTGTTGGTTTAAATTTTTCCTGTGATGGATCACATTATATGCCTGTGGAAGACTTTCTGGAGAAAGGAGGGGATTTTTGGTTTGGTGCAGCGGGGTCTACAGTACAGTAGGTTGTTGCAGGTCTTTAGTATTTTAAGAGTCGTGCGGATATTGCCATGTAATCGAAATGTTGTTTACGCAATGCGAGTTTAGTGCGATTTCAGGACAATACTCATAGTGAGTGTCTATAGTGTTTAATTTGCTGTATCAATGAAAGCAGTTGCACAGTTTCCTTTTTTTGCTTTCTCTGCTTCACCTAGTAGTTTATTTAAAGTGATACCTTGCTGGTACTTTCCTTTTAGGTTAATCCATAGTTCTGCTAAGCGTCCTTTACGATCACATTTAACCGCAACTTTCTCCCCACTGCCTTTACCAAATGCTATATCAAAAGCGGCTTTAATTTTTGCTGTGGTGAGTATTTTACCACTATATTGTTGCAGTAATGTGGCAACGGGAGAGTTGTTGACGAGTTGTGTTAAGGCAATCGAATCACGGTAGTATTGGTTAGCGGGTGTGCCATAGCATGTTCCATGTTTAATCCACTCATGGCGCTGTAGGTTGGAAAAATAACCAGGCATGGTCACTTTAAGTTGCTTGATGGTTTCTGTTGTTAGGTTAAGTTTAGGTAATAAATGCCATTTTTTACGGCGATCAATTGTTTTATTTTTATCGCTAACACCGCAGTAAGCATTGTTCTTTGGTTGAGGCCATAAGCCATGTAACGATAGATGTGTTGCATCATAGCGCTTACTGGTTAAGGTTTTACACTCGGGTTTATGACCGTGTGTTTCGCAAAAGCTTGGTTCCCAGCTAAGTGCGAGTAAATAGTGTGCTTCTTTGTTGTTATCACGTTGAGACGTTTTTGCAGTTTGTTTGCAGTCGCGAGTATAGTGACCACAGGATGTACTCACCCAGCGTAATGGCGTGCTGTTATTAGGGATAAGAATTTGGTAGTGCGAGGGAGAAGGTTTGTTTTTAGCCTGTACCTTATAACTGCTGTTTATGGTTAGTTTAATATGATCGGGGTTTGATTTTTTCTTAATTGAGCGAAATACTTCACAGGTTTCGCTGGCAATAAAGCAGCCATTAATTCTTTCACTCGCATAAAGAGGTGATGATAGAAAAAAAGCAGTAATAACAAAGATGTGTGGTAAATTTGGTAATAAAAGTTTCATTTTTTTAGATCTTAGAAAATAATAAATAGCTTATGGGAAGGGGGAAGATTTACAGGTAGTGTTGTTCTATTGTGCGACCTTGAAATGAAACTTATCCGATGTTTTACCTCTTGATTTACTTTTTGCATAGCCATGGCAATAAAATTCCATTTTATGCTGTTTATTAACATACACAGTTCCTGTTGAGCGTAGGTGGCAATTGCTGATATTTTGTGAGCTTTTCCAACCTTGTATGGGGGTCAATTGTGGTTGTTTTTTTGTACCCGTGAGCTTTGATAAACGCCAGTAACCATTTCCTATAAGTGCCTTAACGCCTGTTTCATCACCTGTGGTGTGTACCGTATAAAGCGCACCTGTTTTACATTCTGTAATGAGTGATAGATTTTCTGAATAAGTAAATTTTTTTGTCCAACCTGCTGGGTTTTTTGCTTGTATTTCAGCAAGTAGTTTAATTGAAGTAGGATTTTCTATATTGCCTTTGAGTGTAT
>CAYNGN010000202.1:4064-5663 GCA_964396615.1 uncultured Thiothrix sp.
TGAAACCGTGGGCGTTCATCTTGAGCCCCTGGAGCACTGGATAACACCAAATAATCTCCATTGGCAAGACGTGCCATGCCTACTCCACCTCCAAAATTGCGATAGCTAGGTTTACTCAAGCCTTTAGTGGGGAGTATGTATTGGATGCGTTGTGTTGAGGTTGGTGTATCTACATTGATTAAGCGCAAGTCCTTATCATCACCAAAGAGTAGGTACTTCCCGAGTATTTGTATACCACTAGGATGTCCACGTTTAGATGAATGTAAGGCTTTTAGATATTTTTTACCATCAGGCATTTGCTCAATAATAAAAATACCACCTGTTTTAGCATGGCTATGGCTACCTGCATAAGGATAGCGATTGGAGTTAGTGCGAATAAAGCCTTGTACATGTTTATCTGGAATACCTACCCAGTTTTTCTTCTTACCATTGAAAAGTGATGCTGCTGTGCGTTGATAAGGTGGATAGGTTTTATCCCAATTGAACCGCCATGGTTTTTGTTTCCAGCTGAGTCGTCCTTGTAGAGCATTTTTAAATTGTTGTTCTACGTTGTTAGCACATACATTACAGTCTGGACTGCCTTGGCGGCAGCTGCTATCGCCTTTCAGTGATGGCGTGTTATTTCTTATTGATGTAGTTTTTATCGTAGATGGTGAAATAAAGGTTTCAGTTGTATCAGCAGGCGTAGAGTTAGAACATGAGGATAGCAGAAGTAGCAGTATGAGTGGGGTTGTTAAAGTAAGCTGATGTGGCATTGATGATTCCTTAGTTAGCGAAATATTATGGCGTTCTATAGGTGTTCAGATAATTACTTTAATTTTTACGAATCCAGCAAGCCATCTGGATTATTTTTATACCGTTAGTCATTCTGCATAAAAATTAATAGCACTACTCATAGCAATAATGATGTGTTTTTTAACTTGTTGATTAGACTATTAATAGCTTTTCTTTGTCTATAAAAGATATACGTTGTGTTCGATGGTTGAGCTATGTAATGGGAAATTTGTTCAGTTGATGAAAAGCAAATTCTATTTAGTGTGCCTTAAAATTATAATAAGAAGTGACTAATTATGTTTTCTTCTTGCGGAAACATTATGTTTGGTCTGGGGTAAAATGAAGAAAATGGTAAAATATTCTAATAATAAAAAGCGTGATATAACGTTGTTGTTATCAAAAAGAATTTTGTTGATAGGTCTGCTTGCTAGTATGCCTGCATGGGCAATTGACTATCAGGTTAGTCGTGTGTCACCTGCATCAAGTATAACAAATGCTGATGAGGTTGTTTTTAAGATTGATTTTATTAACGATGATACTTCCCCTGTTTCAGTTCCTGATCTTGATATTGGTGATATAAATACATCGCTTAGCAGTGCAATTAATACCGTGAGTGCTATTGCTTCTTCAAATAATCATGCGACTTATCAGATTACAATTATGACTCAAGAGGAAGGTACGGTGATTATTGGTATTAATACACCAGTAGTTGATAATAGTAATAATACTTATAATCTTGATTTAACAGGAAATTTGCCATCTTACTCAATTGACAAAATTCCCCCACCAGCACCTAGTGCTGTACCTCAAGAGTTTTGTCTGTTG
>CAYNGN010000203.1:0-5597 GCA_964396615.1 uncultured Thiothrix sp.
TGGTAAAGTGTTGTATTTTATTGCTTTACTTCCCACGGGAAAAACCAGAGAGCCTTATGTATTTAATCACCGCCTAATCCCATCATAAATTGCAAAATATACCAAAACAACAAACCAATGCTAGAAGACAGTGATAAGGCAGCCGCAACATGCTGCTCAGAATGATACTCATGAATAATATTTGAGGTACTGTATAAAACAGCAGCGCCAGCAAATAAAATCATTGCCCCAGAGAACCAAACACCTAACGCAAAATCAAATAAAATAGCGGCGACAATAATACCAATCACCACAAAACTACCAATTCCTAAAATACGTCCTAAAAAGGAAAAATTAATTTTAGTTGAAAAGGCAGTAAAGGTAATACCCGCCACCAAGGCTGCTGTTACAATCACCGCACTTTGCAACGTTTCAGGAGCAGTTGCCACCGCTCGATAGAGCAAAGGCATAAAGACAATGGCTTCAGCAATAATAAAAAGTCCTAGCCCCATATATTGCTTTTCACGCGAAATAGCTGAACGCGCCCAACTATCAGCAACATACGATACCCCCATAAAGGCAACCATCACTAGCAACCAAACCCATTTATTTTGCCCAAGCATCAGATAAAAGCTTTCAGCAACACCTGATTTGACTAATAATGTTTCTAACACAGTAAAGGCAGCAATAGCCCCACCCACATGCAAATAGGTTCTACGAATAAACCCCGCACGCTCCGCTTCAGACGCATTAGCAACAACACGACCTGAGTTAATATCAAGATGACTCATAGCAAACCTAAACCTCGTTAATAAATAATATGTTTCAACCTTGATAATAGTGTTATCTCAAATTAATTCAATATTTTTTCAATAAACAGTAAACTTACGCAATGAAATCAGCCTTACAAATCTTAAAAAAACAACTTTCTCATTGTCGTACCACTGATCATTTTCAATTCAGAAACCGCCTCAATCGACTTAGTAAACAATTTACTGAAGAAAGCTATAAAAAATTAACCACTGACATACAACGCTCCTGCACTATTCGTGAACAACGCAATCTTAATCGACCTACCCCTGAATACCCACTTGAACTGCCTGTTAGCCTACGCCGTGATGAAATAATTAAAACAATTGAAGACAACCAAGTGATTATCTTATGCGGTGAAACAGGTTCAGGCAAAACCACCCAAATACCAAAAATGTGTCTTGATGCAGGACGTGGTATCAATGGTTTTATTGGGCTCACTCAGCCAAGACGACTCGCGGCTCGTAGTGTTACCAGCCGACTTGCTGAAGAACTGAAATCATCCCGTTACACTGCGTATAAAATTCGTTTTCAAGATCAAACCGATAAGAATACCTATATCAAGGTAATAACAGACGGTATCTTACTCGCTGAAATCCAACATGATCGCTTTCTTAATCAGTATGACACCCTCATTATTGATGAAGCCCATGAACGTAGTCTCAACATTGACTTTCTACTGGGTTATCTAAAATGGCTGCTACCACGCCGTCGTGACCTCAAACTCATTATCACCTCTGCCACCATTGACCCTGAACGTTTCTCACAACACTTCAATAAAGCACCGATTATTGAAGTCTCAGGACGAACCTATCCTGTTGAAATACGTTATAGCCCATTGGTTTCTGCTGATGAAGAATCACATGATCGTGACCGATTACAAGGTATTATTGATGCTGTTGATGAACTCAAACACGAAGCATTTGGTGATATTCTTATCTTTCTATCAGGTGAACGGGAGATCCGCGAAACCGCTGAAGTACTACGAAAACAACAGTATCGTGACACCGAGGTACTCCCCCTTTACGCACGACTCTCAGCAGGTGAGCAAAATCGCATATTTCGTTCACATCGTGGTCAACGCATTATTCTCTCAACCAATGTGGCAGAAACATCACTAACCGTACCAGGCATTAAATATGTTATTGATCCTGGAGAGGTTCGTATCTCACGCTACTCATGGCGTTCTCGCGTACAACGTCTACCCATTGAAAAGATATCCCAAGCTTCTGCAAACCAGCGTTCAGGTCGCTGTGGTCGTACCAGTGATGGTATTGCTATCCGTTTGTATTCTGAAGAAGACTACCTTAGTCGCCCTGAGTTTACCGACCCCGAAATAGTGCGTACCAATCTTGCCTCTGTCATTCTACAGATGGCTGCTATTCGTCTTGGCGATATTGAAAACTTTCCCTTTGTTGAAGCCCCTGACAGTCGTTTGATTAAAGATGGCTTTAAACTGCTCTTTGAGCTACATGCTGTCGATGACAAACATCAACTTACCATCATTGGTAAACAACTCAGCCGACTACCAGTAGACCCACGTCTTGGACGAATGCTTATTGCCGCAGAACGTTTAGGAGCCGTCAAAGAAGTCCTCGTTATCATCAGCGCACTCTCCATTCAAGATCCACGCGAAAGACCGATGGACAAACAACAAGCGGCTGATGAAAAACATAGCCGCTTTAAAGACAAAAAATCTGATTTTCTTGGCTATCTTAAATTATGGGACTACTACCACGAACAAAAAGACGCTTTATCACAAAACAAATTACGCAAACTTTGTCGTAAAGAATACTTGTCTTTTATGCGGCTACGCGAATGGAATGAGATTCATCACCAAATACGCCGTAGTCTACCGATGAAAGAAAATAGCCAAGAAGCCAATGAAGACAACATTCATCAAAGCCTACTCACAGGCCTACTCAGCCACATTGGCAATAAAGACGAAGAACATGGTTATCTTGGGAGTCACAATCGAAAATTCATGATTTTCCCTGGTTCGGGTATCTTCAAGAAATCACCCAAATGGGTTATGGCAGCGGAGATGGTTGAAACATCCCGCCTTTACGCACGCACTGCTGCCAAAATTCAACCCCAATGGCTAGAAGACTGCGCCAGTCATTTAATCAAACATCACTACAGCGAACCTCATTGGCAAAAACGTAGCGCCCAAGTCGGAGGATATGAACGCCTCAGCTTATATGGGTTAACCATTAATCCACGCCGCACTATTAACTTTGGCTCTATTGATCCCATACTCAGTCGGCAAATTTTTATTCGTCATGCTTTAGTCTATGGCGAATATCAAACGAATGCGCCCTACTTTCGACACAATCAAGCATTGATTGAGGAGCTTGAAACCCTTGAAGCTAAGTCGCGCCGTCGCGATATTTTAGTTGATGAAGAAATGCTATACGACTATTACGATAAAATTGTACCTGCCAGTATTTATAACGGCCGTGCCTTTGAAAAATGGCGCAAGAAAGCAGAACAGCACAATAAACAAGCCTTGTTTCTTACTAAAGATTATTTATTACAACGGGATACCAGTCATGTGAAAAGCCATGCTTATCCTGATCATCTCACGCTCCAAGAAACGACTTTACCACTATGCTACCATTTTGAACCTGGACATGAAAAAGATGGAATCACCGTACGCATTCCACATGTTTTACTTAATCAAATTAATCCAACCCCTTTTGATTATCTTGTACCAGGAATGCTGGAAGAAAAAATCACTGCAATTATTCGTGCCTTACCCAAACAAATCCGTAAGCAGTTCGTTCCTGCCCCTGAATATGCCAAAGCTTGCATGGAAAACATACAAAACGAGCCACATAAACCCTTCTATGCTGCACTCAATCATCATCTACAACGCATGACGGGCAATACCATTCCTGAAGAGAGTTGGCAAAATCTTGTCTTACCTGACCATCTACGCATGCGTTATGAAATTTGTGATGAAAAAGGCAAAGTACTGCAAGCATCTCGTGATTTTACCCAGTTAAAAACCAGTATTAAACAAACAACCTCACAGACTATCAACCAACACACACAACATCCCATCGAAAAAACAGGTTTGACACAATGGGATTTTTCCGACCTTCCTGAACACATGATCATTAATACCGCAGGTGTAAGTATTCGTACCTATCCCGCACTCGTTGATCAACAAGACAGTGTAGCTATCAAACTCTTTGATACCGCTGAAAAAGCTGAAAGCAATCATCAACAAGGCTTGTTACGCTTATTTATGCTCAACAATAAAGACGTGTATAAACAACTACGCAAAACACTGCCTAATATAGAAAAACTCTGTCTTTATTACACACCAACAGGTCATTGTGATTCGCTAAAAAATAGCATTATTCATGCTGCTTTTCGTTATAGCTATTTGGCAACAACCACTACTCCAAATACGCTACGCAATGGAAAAAGCTTTAACACACGACTTGAACAAAACCGTTGTGAGATCATAAAACAAAGTACAGCGCTCTGCCGCATCCTCGAGCCATTATTAAAAACCCACTTTGAAATTCATAAACGCCTCAAAGGCACGATTAAACCTAACGGGCTAGATGCACTTAATGATATTAATGATATTAATGATCAACTTAAGCATCTTGTTTATGCCGATTTTCTTGAACAAACAACAATGGACGAGCTACGTCATTATCCACGTTACTTAAAAGGCATGTTGCGCCGCCTGGATAAACTAGAAACAGGTGTTCAACGTGATCGTGGACTACGCACACAAGTGCAGCCACACTGGAATCAATACAAAGAAAAAATAAAGAAAAATGACAGCGCGAAGCAACAACTGAAACCCTACCGATGGATGATCGAAGAATTTAGGATTTCGTTGTTTGCGCAAGAATTAGGGACTGAGCAACCCGTGTCATCGAAGCGGTTGGATAAACTGTGGAAGACGTTGGTTAATAACCAACAATGACAAAAGTCTTATCAAGTTCAAGTGATCAATCGTTCCAGTAAAAACGAACCTCTATTTGTGCAGATTGAAAATCAACAACAAGACATTGATTTTCAACAGAAAGACCAAATTCAGGATGGTAGCTAGAAGGCTCTAAATCGGCTTTACCCACAATCACCTCCCAATAAAGTTGCTTGTTATGCTCAAGAAATATAACACCTTTTTGACCACTGGCTTCTACTTCAATAATCACATCAGGGTGAAAATGAAAACGAGCTGTCGCACACTGATAATCACCCAAAACAGTATCTTTTACGAATAATTCATTCCTCTTAAAAAACCACAGTCGCTGATGAACTGGCTTTCCCTGCAAACGCTGATATCCCGTATGAGAACAACGAACACTTAGGCCGTTATCAGTATCATTAATAGAAAAATCAAACGGTCTAGCACGCCTTGCAACACGAAAACCACTCCATACTTCTGACGAGTTTTCATTATTAATCAGCACGGTATTATGTGCAGCAGTACCGCGTTGCCTGAGTCTTTCTTGATCAAGCCCGTAACAGGATGTACCTGAATTAACCAATACGCGTTGACCAAACAAAGACAACTCAAACGAAAGCGTATCAGCATGTGCATGACCTGGCAGATAGTCAGGGCCAATAGGTGCTACATCCAAGAAAGCAACCATATCTCGTTTATCAACGCGTATATAACCACTGTCTGCTAAATGAAGTATATTATTAGTTACTGTAAATGCAGGAAACTCAACCCCTAAACGCTCTGCATAAGCTTGTAGCTCATTAGACGAAGGCGCAATCTTAAACGCAGCATCATTAAAGAAAGAAAGCTTACCATCTGGATGATTCATTAC